>SEDG01000263.1 GCA_004295885.1 Pedobacter sp.
AATGATAAAACCATCAAAAATATGAAGTTCTCTATCATCGCAGGTTCTGCAAATAACCAATTGGCAGATGAAGATATTCATGGTCAGTTATTGTTAGATAAGGGAATTTTATATGCGCCCGATTATTTGATAAATGCTGGTGGTTTGATTAATTGTTATTCTGAGTTAACAGGCTTTGGTAAAAAACGTACCATTCAATTAACAGAGCATATTTATGATGCTACACGTGAAGTAATTAAATTATCGAAAACAGAAAAAATACCAACAAATTTAGCTGCGGCTCGTATCGCGGAAAAAAGAATAAGCGACATTAAAAAAATTAAATCATCATATTAAATATAAACGGTAAAAATTACCACTCGTTCTTACATTCATGTTAAACAGAAGACACTTAAGAATAAAAGCTTTGCAAAATATTTATGCATGGCACATGACAGACAAAAAAGATAGCGTAAGCAGTCAAAAAACGTTAATGCAAAGCATAGACAGTGTTTTTGAAATGTATATTCGCATGCTAGCATTAATAGTAGATGTTACCGAATATACCGCAAATGATGCTATCGAAAGAGCAAATAAACACTTGCCAACGGCTGATGATTTAAATCCAAATCAGAAATTATTGCACAATAAGTTTGCGGTAATTTTAAAGCAAAATCCAGAATACACAGCTTCAGTTAATAAATATCAAGTTAATTGGCATTCGGATCCAGATTTAGTAAAATCCATTTTTATTAAATTAAAAGAAACGAAAGAGTACGCTGCTTATTTAGAAGAAACTGAGGAAGACTTAGAAAGTTCTAAGGAAATCATCAAATTCATTTTCCGTAAAATCTTATTGAAGAACTTAAACATCATCCAAGCGTTTGAGGATAAGTTTATCAACTGGCCAGTAGATAGGGAAGTAATGCAAGGTATGATTGCCAAAACTTTAAAGAACTTTACTTCTGAAGACCCGTTCAAAAATAAATTAACGCCAATAAGTGCCGACTGGGTTGAGGATAGCAAATTTGTAAAAGACCTTTTTGTATTTACCTTGAAAAACGACAATGCTTATCAGGAATTAATCGCAGAAAGAACTAAAAACTGGGAATCTGAGAGGATTGCATTAATGGATACTATTTTAATGAAAATGGCCATTTGCGAGATGATGAATTTTACATCAATTCCAGTTAAGGTTACCATAAATGAATATTTGGAGCTGTCAAAAGATTACAGTACACCGAAAAGTAACTCTTTCATTAATGGTATCTTAGATAAAATTTTGAACGATTTAAAAAGAACAAATAGCATTAAAAAAATCGGTAGAGGACTTATAGAAGAATAATATAACATGAAAAACTTATTCATCATTTTACTTGCACTAATAGCTTTCACAGGATGTAAGCAAAAATCCAAATTAGACGAAAAAGTTGCTTCGGTAGCAAACCCGTCTGCTACTGTTGCTGAGGCAGATGCTCCTAAAGTTAAATTTGAGAAAGAAATTTATGACTTTGGTGTAATCACACAAGGTGAAAAAGTAGAATTCTCTTTTAAATTTAAGAATGAAGGTAAAACGCCTTTAATTATTACAGATGCTACAGCAACTTGTGGTTGTACTGTTCCAGAATATCCGAAAACGCCAGTAAAACCTGGTGAAGATGGTGTAATTAAGGTAGTTTTTAACAGCGCTGGTAAAATAGGTATGCAAGATAAACAGGTAACCATTTTCTCTAATGCTAATCCAGAGGCTGATAAACTGCACTTAGTAGGTGAAGTGAAGGAGAAGAAATAAAGGCTAATGGCTTATAGCTGATAGTCTATGGCTATTGTCTATCAACCATCGACTATTAACCAACGAATCAATTCAACAATAACAAATAACACATAGAATAATGACATCAACAGTAATATTACAAGCAAGTGCAGGTTTCGATTACCGTACTTTGATAATGATGGGTGCAATCATGGTAGTTTTCTACTTTTTCATGATTAGACCACAAGTAAAAAAAGCTAAAGACCACAAAAAATTAGTAGAAAGCTTAGGTATTGGCGATAAAATCGTTACTACTGCAGGTATTCACGGAAAAATTGTAGGCGCAAACGATACAACTTTTTTAATTGAAGTTGAAGGTGGGACAAAAATCCGTTTTGATAAATCGGCTGTGTCATTAGATGCTACAAAAGCAGCTACAACTCCAGTTGCTACAAAAGCTTAATCAGATTTTGACTATTAAAGCCGCTCTTCCTCAATTTCTGGAGAGCGGCTTTTTTTTGTAATTTTACGCAATGCCATTTATAAAATTGACTAAGATAGAACGAAAACGTTTTGTGCAGCTCATCATCTGTGTGGGTTTTGCAGTGGCGGCTTGGTTGTTTATGGCGTTGAATAACAAATACGTTTATACCGCCAAAACGCAATTGGTATATATCAATGAGCCTCAGAAAAAAGCATTTAAACCCTTACAGCCAGACGCCGTTGACCTACAGGTAGAAGGAACAGGTTGGCAATTGCTTTTCTCTAGGTTACGGATAAATCCTCAATCTATAACCGTTAGTTTAGAAAAGTTAAATAATCGCAGTTTTATTCTTTTCTCTGAGCAGTTACCGCAAATAAATAAACAACTAGAAACTTCCCAAAAGATAATTTCTGTTAAGCCAGATACACTTTATTTCGATTTTTCGAAAAGAACAAACAAAAGAGTGCCCGTTAAATTGTTATCTAAACTTAGTTTCGTAAAACAATATGGTCTTTCTACTCAAACTCGTTTAACACCATCTTATGTTAATATTTCTGGTCCACTCGAGGAATTAGCCAAGATTAATGAATGGTATACAGATACTTTAAAGCTTACTGACTTACAAAACTCTACCAATACTCGAATTGCTTTAAAACAGAATAGCTCAAACAACATAAGCATTTATCCATCTAGTGTAGGTGTAAGGGTTAAGGTTGATGAGTTTACTGAGAAAACGGTAGAAGTTCCTTTAAGGGTAATTAACAATAACGATTTCTACGATATTAAACTTTATCCCAAAAAGGTAGCGGTAACTTTTATGGTTGCTTTATCGAGCTATCAAGAAGTAGATGAAGACTTTATAGAAGCAGTGGTTGATATAAATGAATGGAAAATCCTTGGTCACCATAAGCTCACAGTTAAAATTAAACGTTTTCCAGATTATTGCAAACTGGTAAAAGTAGTGCCCAATAAAATTAATTTTATTATAGAAAAGTAATGCTAAAAGTCGGAATTACAGGCGGAATTGGAAGTGGGAAAACCACGGTTTGTAAAGTATTCGAAACTTTAGGCGTTCCTGTTTTTTACGCAGATACCGTTGCCAAACAATTGATGGTTTCGGATTTAATTTTGATGGAGGGAGTTAAATCAACCTTTGGGGAAGAAAGTTATTTTGAGAATGGCATATTAAACAATAAACACATCGCAAATATTGTATTTAATGAGCAGCTAGAACTCGACAAACTCAATGCTTTAGTGCATCCAGCAGTATTTAGGGCTTTTGATAAATGGGCAGCAGAAATTCCTTCATCAGTTCCTTATACACTAAAAGAAGCAGCTCTATTATTTGAAAGTGGCTCTTACAAAATGTGCGACAAAAATATTTTAGTAACGGCGCCATTATCGCTAAAAATAAGTAGGGTTATGCAACGCGATGCCGTTACAGCCGAACAAGTTCAGGCTAGAATGGATAAACAATTCACAGACCAGGAAAAAGCTAAAATGACTGATTATTTTATAGATAATACTGAAAATACATCTGTTATTTTACAAGTTCTAAATTTACATCAGCAGTTTTTGAACCTCTAATCGACTCAAAAGCAGTTCAACTTTCGATATGTTAAACCAAAAAGAAATTATAGACGATTTTATCGTTCAAACGAAAGTAGGACTGTTTTGTAGCTATGGTAATTTTTACCTAGACCCAAAAGAGCCGTTTACAGATGCCGTAATTTCTCACGCACATGGAGACCACGCAGTCGGCGGCAATCAAAATGTGTATTGCACAGAGGCGACTTCCATTTTTATGAAGCATCGTTATAAAAAGTTTGCTGCGGGCGATTTCTTCATCAAATCATATAAGGAAACCTTTAATTTAAACGGAGTTGAGATAAGTTTTTATCCTGCCGGACATATTTTAGGCTCGGCAAAAAAACTAAATGAGGTGAAGCCAAATATCATGTTGGGTTCTTATGCATTGGGCAAAAGTCAACGGTTAATTTCGATGATTAACCAGCATTGCCCGCAAAAAAGAATTTTGATTCACCATAGTATCGTGCCTTTTGTTAAAATTTACGAACAATTAGGAATCAATTTAGGTAAATACGAAGTTTACGATAGAAAAGTGATGAAACACAACCAAACGGATATGATTTATATTGTTCCGCCAATGGTTTATCATAGTTACATTAAGGCTATTAATGTGGTAAGAATTTTTGCCACAGGGTGGAAACATTTACAAAACAACAACGAGGTTCAATTATATATCTCTGACCATGTTGATTGGAAAGCGATATTAAAAACGATAGAAGAGGTAGCGCCACAAGAGGTTTGGACAACCCATGGAAGCGGAACGCAGTTAAAATCTCATTTTGCGCCTAATTTGGTAGTTAAATTGCTCAATTGATGGTAGAAGGAGTTGATTATTATTTCAATGACCAAGGTCTAATGGTTTTTACGGCGGCATATCACCTAAAAAGAGGGTATTGTTGTAAGAACAAATGCAAGCATTGTCCGTGGAATTATGGGAAAAATAATGGACAAAATTCCCCGCCAACAATTAACGAAGCAGACACTAAATGGTCCAACTACAAAAAGAAGTAAAAACTTCAAAATTTGAGAATGTTTTTCAGCAAGCATTAGTAAATGTAATTTTTACCTACCACTGGAGTAATCAGAAAGTTAAAGATATTTTAACCCCTTTCGACATTACCACCCAACAGTATAATGTACTTAGAATTTTAAGAGGTCAGTACCCAAGTCCAGCTACTGTGAATATGATTAAAAATAGAATTCTGGATAAAATGAGCGATACTTCTAGAATTGTAGATAGATTAATCCAAAAAGGATATGCTGAAAAATCAGTTAATAGCGGACTATTTAACTATTGTTATTGATTCACTTCCAATGCGGTTTTCAGCATCGAATTTCAATACGCCATTTAACCACAACTTATTCATAATTCTAGAGTTGTTTTTTCTAGAGACTTGACACTTTAACGTATCAGCTTTATAGGTGCCAAATTTAATGATTGTAACAGGAAAATCTTCGTCTGCATCATTTGAAAAAAGCTTTAAACTTTCTTGACCATCTGGGTTGAAAATTTTAAATCCTTTTGGAAAATCAGCGGAGCTTTTGTAAAATAAGGTGGCGTTGCCATTGCTTAAATAAAACACATCTATGTTGCTTTCGTTAAGTGTGGTGGGGGGTGTGAGTAAATTTTGAGACTGTTGATTGACTAATCTTATGTCAACGCTGTTAGATATAATTATTGGACCAGGTTTTTTACAAAAACTAAATAACATAATTGTAGCAAATAATAAGACAATATTGATGTTTTTCATAATTATTTAGTCTACAATTTCTTTCTTCGGTGAGCTAATTTAATAAAAATTCACTACTTTTTGAAACAACTTTTGAATTGCCTTTAATTTTATATATTTAGAAAATTAATACTCTCCTATGAAAAATAAAATTTTAATTGTTTCCATATTTTTTTTAATTGGTGGTTGTAAAAAGCAACAAAATGAAAATTTACCCTTAGTTGTGCTAGGTCAAATTAACAATCATACAGTAAGTGAACTCCAAGCCAACAAAATTGCAATCCTCCAATCAATCTATCCAGAGTCATTAAAGAAAATTTCAAAAAAGATGAGTTCTAAAAATAGTTCGTCAGGGACAAATGGACAAATTCAAAATCCAGCTAAAACTATTAAAAATACTTTTAGTGTTAACTATGATAAAACTGATGCTAATTTTATATCATTAATTATAATGAAGGAGGTTTTGTTATAGTTTCTGCTGACGATAGAAGTATACCAATTCTTGCTTATTCAGAGAAAAATAATTTTCCAATTGAAAAAAATGCTAAATATCCTGGTGGTCTTGTTAGATGGCTAAAATATACTTATGAAGGAATCAATTATTTAAGAGTTAATAACAAAAAGGCAGATTATAAAACACAAGTATTATGGCATGAATTAGAAATGAAGAGCCAGCTAACCACAGGTAATCTAGAGTCTCTAACGAGCTTTCCGCCTTGTTTAGAAGAAGGTGAACAGATTTCAATAACAACAACAACAGGCCCACTAATACAAACCAGCTGGGGTCAAGGTAATGGATATAATGATAACTTAACATCTATGTCTTGTAGTATTCCATCAAATGGTAAACCGCCCACAGGGTGCGTAGCAACTTCAATAGCCCAAGTAATGTATTATCATCAATATCCTCAGGCATTTATGACTGGAGTAATTCCCTATATGCCTTCCACAACTGCTGTGATGATGGCCAATATCGGAGCAGAAGTAAATATGAGCTATGGCTGTGATGGTTCTGGAGCATATAGCTCTTTAACTGATAATGCATTCAGTCATTATGGTTACTCTAGTGCTAATTATGCATCATATAATAATAACACAGTTCGTAATGATATAGTTAATGGTAGACCAGTTATATTGGCAGGTGCAGATGAATCGAGTGGTTGGTGGTTTTTTAATTCTAGTGGTCACCAATGGATTGCAGATGGAGTAAAAGAAACGATAGTTTATCAATGTAGGTTGGATTGGGGACCTGTTGAGAGCAGAGGCTTGCCTCCCGATCCAGGAGAAGGTTTTTGGTTTGAAGCTTATGGCATTTTATATTTTAATATGAATTGGGGTTGGGATGGGAATTACAATGATTGGTATGCCTTCAATACTTTTAATGTCAATGGCTCAATGTATGATGCTGGTTTAAAAATGATTACAAATATACATCCGTAAATATTATTTAATGACTATGCCCAGCAGCAAAAAAGCCAATTAAAGCAACACCAATTCCTAATAAAACCGCTAACATTTTGCGCTTATTAATTTTATGGTCTGCGCTAGATTCAAATAGAATTGTGGAGGTATAAAACAACTCCCTTTGGCTTGTAATGATTTTGTACTAAAATGCTCGCCAGTGCAAATGCAGCAGGAATATGATGTAAAGAAATACCAAAAATCAATTCGTTATTTTGGTCTTTTGCCAACGGCATTCCTTCTAAAAAAGCATGTAAACATAAACTTATCATGATACCCCATGGAAAAGCGTGGCCGTCATGATGTTTATGAATATGGCCATGTTCAACACCTTCAGAAAACTGCTCCAGAAATATCTGTAATAGAAAGCCAATAAGAATGAAAATACCAATTTCTTCCTTGTCAGTTCCGCTGTAGGCATCTGGAATTAAATGTAAAACAGTAATAGCAAATAAATAGGCGCCACTAAAAGATAAAATCAATTTTAATAATTGCGACTTATCATTTTTTACCAAAAAGATAGCTAAGCCTCCAAAAAGAGCGCAGCAAAATAAAACAAGGAATTTCCAGATTTCCATTTTAGGTAACAGGTTTTATTTTTCGACATAAACCTGCGCAAAACTAATTAAAAATGCCCATCCTAAAGCTAATGGTAAAATAGGTTTCCATTTTTTGTAAAATAAGCCGATTAGAAAAATGCCAATTGCAAAATGGTTAGTAGCATGAGAGGATGGAAAACTATATCCACTACCACAAGGGACTCTATGAATAATTACTTTTGCCAATCTGACTTCATTGCAAGGTCTAACCCTTGCTACATTAGGTTTTATGATTCTTGATGCAATTAAATCGCCCATGGCAAACGTTACTAGAATCATTCCAATCATAACTAGCCCTTGTTTTTTGTATTGTCTAATGCAAAAGGCAATGATAAATAGGTAAAGAGGCGACCAAAAGAACCGATTCCTGACCAATGGCATTATCCAGTCGAAAAATCCATTGCTTAAGCCACGATGAACTTTCAGAAATAATTCTGCATCAAACTGCTGTAACTGTTCTATCATGCTTTTTTGCAAACAAGTATTAAACGGTCTGATTTTATCTCATCAAATGGTTCTAAGCCATAACTGCCAAAAGTTTCAGTTATAATTAATCCACTTTTAGTTAACATCCTTTCAAAATCTGCCAAGAAAAAGGCTTGAACACGTTCTTCGAAGGCATAAACCTTTAATTTGTGCTCGAAGTTAATATGTTTGATAATCTTACCTTCAGAAACAAACTTATGTAAATGGAATTCGATTCCGTCTATCGTTTTGGTCTCTTGATTGGTTAAGTTTTTGATAATTTTCTGCGTGTTAAAATAATCGATAACTAAGGTGCCGTCTTCCTTTAAGCCTTTCCTAAAGGCTTTCAATGCATTAACATGGTCTTTTTCAGTATCGAAATAACCGAAGCTAGTAAATAGATTAAAAGCGAAATCAAAGTAGTTAATGTACGATAGCTTGCGCATATCATGCACAAAAAAATGGAGATTTTTCTGCTCAAATTGTTGCGCATATTTAATGCTTTGTTCAGATAAATCTATCCCAGTAACATCATATCCTTTTTTATTGAGATAAATTGAATGTCGACCTCTACCACAAGCAATATCTAAAATCCGACTATTTTTTTTTGGAGTGAGGTACGCAGAAAGGTTATCAATTAAAAACTCTGCTTCTGCATCATTACGTTGACTGTAAAGTATGTGATAATAAGGAGAACTAAACCAATATTGAAACCATTTTCGCTGCATTACGCTGAGGAGTTAACGTTTTGTGATGAACAAATATAGTATTTTGAATTTCAACGGCGATGAATTTAATTTTTTAAGCTGTTTAAAAAGGCTTTAAAAATTACTTGGATGTGCATTTTTAATACAATCCTTTCCTTAAATTTTTATTATTTTTGAAAAAAATTATAGAACTTGACTTTAATAAAATCTATCTCAGGAATTAGGGGAACTATTGGTGGCAAATCTGGCGACGGCCTTACCCCAATCGACATTGTTAAATTTACTGCAGCTTATGGCTCTTGGGTAATTAACAAAACTCAAAACAAAAAAATTGTACTTGGTCGTGACGCCCGTATTTCGGGAGAAATGGTTAATAATTTGGTAATTGGTACCCTGCAGGGTTTAGGGATAGAAGTGATAGATTTAGGTTTATCTACTACTCCGACTGTAGAGATTGCGGTTCCGATGGAAAACGCTGGTGGCGGAATTATCTTAACTGCTAGTCATAACCCAAAACAATGGAACGCCTTAAAATTATTAAATGAAAAAGGTGAGTTTATTAGCGATGCAGATGGAAAAGAGGTTTTAGAAATTGCTGAAAACGCTGATTTTGCTTTCGCAGATGTAAATGATTTAGGTAAGGTTGTTGCTAACGATACTTATTTACAGAAACACATCGACGTAATTTTGGCATTGCCATTGGTTGATGTTGAAGCTATTAAAAAAGCTAACTTTAAAATTGCTATTGATTGTGTAAACTCTACAGGAGGTATATTTATTCCAGCTTTGCTGAAAGCATTGGGTGTAGAAACAGTTTTCGAATTATACTGTGAGCCAAATGGCGATTTCCCTCACAATCCAGAGCCATTACCTGAAAACTTAACAGAGATAGCAAAAGTTGTTCAAGCTAAAAGAGCAGATTTAGGTATCGTTGTAGACCCAGATGTAGACAGACTTTGTTTTGTTAATGAAGACGGGACTATGTTTGGCGAAGAATATACTTTAGTTGCTGTAGCCGATTACGTGCTTAAAAACACTGCTGGTAATACAGTTTCTAATCTTTCCTCAACTCGTGCCTTGAGAGATGTAACTGAAAAATCAGGTAACACCTATAACGCATCCGCCGTTGGCGAAGTAAATGTAGTAAACCAAATGAAGGCTACAAATGCGGTAATTGGTGGCGAAGGAAATGGTGGAATTATCTATCCAGAATTACATTATGGTAGAGATGCTTTAGTTGGTATTGCTTTATTTTTATCGCATCTGGCAAAAGAAGGTACTACTATTTCGCGTTTGCGTAGTACTTATCCTGCTTACCATATTTCAAAAAATAAAATCACCCTAACTCCAGAAATGGATATTGATAGTTTATTGGTAAAGGTTCAAGAGAAATATAAAGATGAGCAAACTAGTACAATAGATGGCTTAAAAATTGATTTTGCTAACGAGTGGGTACATTTACGTCGCTCAAATACAGAACCAATTATTCGTATTTATAGCGAAGCAGAAAATGAAACCGTAGCAGAAAATTTAGCTAACAAAATCATTTCAGACATTAAAGAAATATTACAACTTAATTAAAAGCTAATGAAACGTGTTTATTTAGATAATGCAGCAACAACGCCGTTAGATAAAGCTGTAATAGCAGAAATGACAAATGTGATGGAGAACTTTTATGGTAATCCATCGGCTATTCATTCCTTAGGTCGCGAGGTAAGAACATTGGTTGAAAAAGCAAGGAAAACAGTTTCTAGCTTATTAAATGCATCTCCGTCAGAGATATTTTTTACTTCTGGTGGTACAGAAGCTGATAATACAGCCATTCGTTGCGGTATTTCTGCTTATGGCATTAAACACGCTATTACTTCTAAAATAGAACATCACGCTGTAGAACATACATTAGGAATGTTATTGAAAGATGGCGTAATAGATAAGTTAAGTTTTGTAAATATCGATGAAAAGGGTAATATCGATTACAATCACCTAGAAGAATTATTACAGAACAACGAGCGCACTTTTGTATCGCTAATGCATGCCAATAACGAATTGGGTACTTTAACGGATATGCAAAAAGTTGGGGATATCTGCGAAAAATACAATGCCATTTATCACGCTGATACGGTGCAGACGATGGGGCACTATCCACATGATGTTCGTAAACTAAAGGCTCATTTTATTGTTTGTGCAGCACATAAACTACACGGGCCAAAAGGGAGCACCAAACTTATATTCAAGGCTTAAAAGATTATTTAAAAGAACAATTGATTGCTGAAATTCCAAATATTGGTTTTAATGGCGAAACTGATGCTGATAAAAGTCTTTATACAGTCCTTAACGTTTCGTTCCCTGAAATGGATATGGCAGATATGTTATTGTTTAACTTAGACATTAACGGTATTTGCGCATCAGGCGGAAGTGCTTGCTCATCTGGCTCAAATATTGGTTCTCACGTGCTGAATGGCATTAAGGCAGATCCAAATCGCCCTTCTGTACGTTTCTCTTTCAGTAAGTTTACCACAAAAGAAGATTTAGATTACGTTTTAGAAAAAGTGAAGATGGTGGTTAAGCAAAATGCTTTAGCCTAATTTATAATACATTCCGTGGTTGGTGTCCTCACCAACCAATATAGCCTTAGCATAATTGTTAAGGCTTTTTTGTTTTTGTTATGAATGTATGTTAATTTTTGTTCTAAAACACTTTCATTAAATAATTCAACTGCTAAAGCATCTCTTTGCCATACCCTATAATTTCTGTCAATTTCGCTTACTAAAAAATCTCGTAGAACATTTGGATTATTGAGTAATAAATCTTTTTTCAGTAGGTGCGCTGTTTCTTTCAAAAAGCTAGCGCTAGGCTTTTCCTTTCCATTTGGTTTTAACAATTTCAAGATTAAGTGAATATGATTTGGCATAATTACAAATCCATATATCTCAATTAAATCTTTTTCAACCAATGTCTTAAGGGAATTAATGATAAGTTTTTTATAAATATCCTCTTCTAATAAATGTTTCCAATCCTTAATTGTACAAGTCCAGAAATAAGTTTCCTTATATTCTAGAAATGAGTTTCTTCTCTCTCTAATAAGTTCTTTATTCATAGCTCGATGTTTTAGTTAATCTATGAAATTTTCTTAAATTTTGATGTGTGGTTGGTGAGCCACCAACCAAGGAAATTAATTTTGTCCTTCACTTCGACTGCGCTCAGTGCAAGCTAGCTCAGGATGACAACATTTTCCGCTTCAATCGGGTTTAGTTAACAAAGTTGCTGGTTAATGGCAATTGCTAGGCGCAGACCTAAATAGTTGCACCGGTCTGCCTATCCTAAAGCTGACATACGCGGAAATCTCCCGATTCTTTATCGGGAATTGCAGCATTGCTGGGCCGAGCATTAATAACTGCACATACTTTGCTTTTCAAATAATCCGTGAAATGTTTAGCCATCTACCAACCAAGCAGGTTAATTTGTCAGGGCAATCTTCTAATCTTCATCGGATGACTACAAAATAAAAACAAAACATTTCCATCCTTTGTTAATAAGCATATCTATTAAAAACAAATGTTATGGAAAATAAAGATAAAAAAGACAGCACCATCAAAAAAGATGTAACTGTAACAGATACCAATCAAGAAACACCTAGAAATGAAGAAAATATTGAAAAGAATTCTTCATCCAATATGACTACTAATTTCGAAAAAAAGCATGGTCGCACTAACAATGCTTTCGGTGATGGTCACGAACCTGGTACAATACCGGGAAGCGGAGTTTAACCCAAAAATTATTATATTTAAACCACGACATTGTTCGTGGTTTTTTAATTTATCCCTATTATGGAAAGAAGAAAATTTATTCAAAACTCGGCATTAGCGGCAGCTGTGCTTGCCTTTTACAAAAGTGATGTTTTTGCCAATACAGATTTTGGTAGAGCCTACCAGTTTAAAGCCTTAAGAAACGATGTTGGCATTTTTACTGAGCAAGGTGGTACTATTGCTTGGTTAAATGGTTCGAGTGGTTTTGTGGTCGTAGATTCACAGTTTCCAGCTTCTGCACCTCACGTAATAGAGGAATTAAAAAAGTTAGGTGAAAAACCGTTTAAGTATCTGTTAAACACTCACCATCACGGCGATCATACTGCCGGCAATATTGCATTTAAAAACTTGGCTGAACATGTGGTTGCTCACCAAAATGCATTGGTTAACATGAAGTTAACTGCAGAAAAAGCTAAAAATGAAGATAAACAGCTATTTCCTGATGTTACTTTTGGCAAAGGATGGAAAGCGCCTGTTGGTAAAGAAAAAATAAGTTCTTACTACTATGGTTCTGGTCACACCAATGGCGATGTAGTTTATCACTTCGAAAATGCAAACATTGTACATGTGGGCGATTTAGTGTTTAATCGTCGCTTCCCATACATAGATAAAGAAAACGGAGCGCATATTGGTAACTGGATTACAGCATTAGACAAAATTTATAATCAATTTGATAAAGATACTATTGTTGTTTGTGGACATAGCCTAGACCCTGAAAAGGTGGTCGGCGATAAAGAAAATGTGAAGGCATTTAGAAACTATTTAGATAGCCTAATGACTTTTTTAAAAGCGGAAATGAAAGCTGGTAAAACAAAAGAAGAAATTTTAAAAGCAACCACAATCCCTGGCGCACCGGAGTGGCAAGGCGATGGTATTGTTCGTAGTTTAACTGCTGCTTATACGGAATTGACAGTAGGATAGTAATGAGTTTGGAGTTGAGAGTTTGGAGTTACTCTACTCCAAACTCTCAACTTGAACTCCAAACTTTCTTCGCAATTTATAAACATTCTATATTTAAAATTTTCCTTGCTATTTTACTGATAGCGAAAGAATTCAAAATTCTATCGGGTATATTTGCTACATCAAAATCCCTTTTCTATGGATGATTTTTTAGCCGCCCGCTCGCAAATGGCCTTGTCGTTAGGCTTTCATATTATTTACGCTTGTATTGGAATGGTGATGCCATTTTTTATGGCCGTATCGCATTACAAATGGTTAAGAACCAAAAACGAAGTTTACAGAGATATCACTAAAGCTTGGAGCAAGGGAGTAGCGATATTTTTTGCAACTGGAGCAGTTTCAGGAACAATGCTTTCCTTTGAATTAGGTTTACTTTGGCCTAAGTTTATGGAGCATGCAGGACCGATTTTCGGGATGCCATTCTCCTTAGAAGGAACCGCCTTTTTCATAGAAGCTATTGCACTAGGGTTTTTCTTGTACGGTTGGAACAAACTTAACAAATGGTTTCATTGGTTTACAGGTGTAGTGGTTGGCGTAAGCGGACTAGCTTCAGGTATTTTAGTGGTTGCTGCAAATGCCTGGATGAACAGTCCAGCTGGTTTTGATTTTGTAAATGGCGAATACTTAAATATAGACCCAATTGCAGCAATGTTTAATAAAGCTTGGTTTAGTCAGGCTTTACATATGTGTTTGGCGGCCTTTACCGCTACTGGTTTTGCAGTTGCCGGTGTACACGCTTTAATGATTTTAAGAAAACAGAATGCTGACTTCCATTATAAAGCATTTAAAATTGCCGTTACTTTCGCTACTATTTGTGCTGTTCTGCAACCCATAAGTGGAGATATTTCTGCAAAGGATGTAGCAGAGAGGCAACCAGCAAAGTTGGCGGCTATGGAAGCTTTGTATGAAACTCAAAAACCTGCTCCTTTATTAATTGGTGGCATTGTAAATGAAAAAGACAAAACAGTTAAATATGCCTTAGAAATTCCAGGTGCTTTAAGTTTTTTAGCCTATGGAGATTTTAAATCGGAGGTAAAAGGTTTGGATAAAATCCCTGTAGATGAACATCCACCAGTTGCGGTAACTCATTACGCTTTTCAAATTATGGTAGGGATTGGAAGCTTACTAGTGCTTATTTCGCTGATTTACTTTGTTCTTCTTTTACGTAAAAAATCCATTTTGGATAGGAGATGGGTTTTGAAATTATTTGTGCTTGCTATACCGCTTGGTTATATCGCGTTAGAAGCGGGCTGGGTTGTTACGGAGGTTGGTAGGCAACCCTGGATAATATATGGCATTATGCGTACCAAAGAGGCTGTTACACCGATGCCTGGTATTGCTTGGTCATTCTATCTGTTCTCAGCAATTTATGCATCATTAAATGTCATCGTTATCTTTTTATTGTACCGACAAATAAAAATGGTGCCTATACTATATAGTCAACCTGCAGTTTCAACTCAAG
>SEDG01000264.1 GCA_004295885.1 Pedobacter sp.
AGCGATTAGTGGTTCTAACGAATTTAAGTTTACAGCAACTAGAGATTTTACCAAATTACAGTTCGACTTATTTGCCAATCTTAAAGTAGAAAAGGTAATTTATCAAGGTAAATCCTTAATTTTTAAAAGAGAAATTAATGCGGTGTTTGTAAATTTCCCATTGGTAAAAAAGGGTAGTAAAAATAGTTTTACCGTTTATTATTCAGGTAATCCTATCATTGCAAAACGAGCGCCTTGGGACGGAGGTTTTGTGTTTTCAAAAGATGCAGCAGGTAAGCCATTTATAGCAACTGCTTGTCAGGGTGTAGGTGCCAGTATTTGGTGGCCGAATAAAGACCATCAGGCAGATGAAGTTGATAGTATGTTAATCAGCATTAGTGTGCCAAAGGGATTAAAAGACATTTCTAATGGTCGATTGAGAAAAACAACGGAATTAAAAGATGGCTACACACGTTTCGATTGGTTTGTGGCAAACCCTATTAACAATTACGACGTAGCCCTAAACGTTGGAGATTTTGTTCATTTTGATGATGTTTACGAAGGAGAAAAAGGCAAGTTAACTTTAGATTATTGGGTATTGCCAGAAAATTTAGAGAAAGCAAAAGTTCAATTTGCAGCAAATGTAAAACCGATGTTAAAATCTTTTGAATATTGGTTTGGACCTTATCCATTTTATGAAGATGGTTATAAATTAGTGGAAAGCCCGCACTTAGGAATGGAGCATCAAAGTGCAGTAGCTTATGGCAATAAATACCAAAATGGATATTTAGGCAGGGATATGTCTACAACTGGAGTAGGTTTAAAATGGGATTTCATTATTGTGCATGAAAGCGGTCACGAGTGGTTTGGTATTTACAGAAAGCATATTCGGCAAACAAGCCGGGCAAGAATATATAGAGGGTACTAGAAAAGCCATTCAAAACCAAGCGCCCGTTCAAGGTATTTATAACGTAAACAGAGAAGGTTCTGGAGATATGTATCCAAAAGGCGGAAATCTGTTGAATATGGTAAGAACGGTAATCGATGACGATGATAAATGGCGTTCGATTTTGAGAGGATTGAATAAGGAATTTTATCATTCTACCGTTACTGCCGAAGATGTAATTGGATATATTAACAAACAATCTGGTAAAGATTTTACGAAAGTATTCGACCAATATTTGAAATATACGAATTTACCAATTTTGGAGATTAGGGTGTTGGATGGCAAAGCTAACGCTCGTTGGATTGCCGATGTTAAAGGTTTTGATATGCCTGTAAGGTTGAAAGTTAAAGGAGGCAATTTTAAGTTCTATAATTTAACAACTGCATTTAAGCCTATTGAATTATCAGGCGCAACCAAAGACAATATCGAAGTAGATTTCAATTATTACATCGGAAAGCTGATTTATTAGTTTTAATGATTTAACAAGTTCCGTCATTGCGAGGGTCGGTTCTTCACCGCCCGAAGCAATCTCATACATTGATTTATACTAATCTACAAGAAGTTTGCTTCGCAAAGCTCGCAATGACGACATTCTATTTCATCCCATTTTTTCTTGTGTTTGTCACATTTCTTAAAAACATTCTTGGAGGATAATCATCTTCGTTCACAATGAGCTAGCTCATCTACGAATAATTTCGTAACAAAGCTGTTAGTTCATTATTTTTATTAACTATTTTTTTAGGTTTGATGCAACATTGCAAGAAGATTTGTGTCTTCTATTTGTTTTATCCCCATTTTATGAAGAGAATTTTACTATTTATCGCAATTGTTTTAACTGCTAATTTGTTGTTTGCCCAAAAGGGTAGCTTAACAGGTATTTTATTAGACAGTACCAATCAGAAAACTACCTTAAACTACGCAACAGTGTCGGTTTTTAAAGGGGCAGATACCACTTTAAGCACTTATAAATTATCAGATGATAAAGGCGTTTTTAAAATTAATAATCTTGAGATTGGCGTAAAATACAGATTGGTCATTAATGCTTGGCAGTATAATGTTTTAAGAAAGGAAATCACAATCACAGCAGCCGAGCCTAATGTAAATTTAGGTAATTTGATGCTGTCTGAAAAGCGAAATAACCTAAATGAAGTGGTTATCCTCTCTGAGCGACCACCAGTTATTGTACGTAAAGATACCATTGAGTTTAATGCAGAGTCTTTTAAAACTTTGCCAACAGCAGTTGTAGAAGACTTATTGAAAAAATTGCCAGGTGTTACGGTTGGTGCCGATGGAACCATACAAGTTAATGGCAAGCCAGTGAGTCGGATTTTAGTAGATGGAAAAGAGTTTTTTGGTGGCGACCAGCAAATGGCAACTAAAAATTTGCCATCGAATGTTATTGATAAGGTTTCGATTAGTAACGATGCCGAGGCCACCCGAAGAGACCCAGATTTAGTGGCGGGAAATACACCTCAAGTGATTAATTTAAAGCTAAAAAAAGCTATAAAACAAGGTGCATTTGGGAAATTGTATGTAGGTTTAGGATTAGACAAACGTTTTGAATCTGGCGGTATCATGAATTTTTTTAGAGATACTACTCAGGTTAGTGTATTGGGTTACGGCAACAACATCAATAAAGCTGGTTTTAGTATTGGGGACGTATCTAGGATCGGTGGTTTTAGTAGGGCAGGTATCAACTCTGTTAATATAAACGGAGATTTTTACAGCTTAAATGGCATTGGTTTTGGAGGTTCGTCTACAGGTATACAAAAATCGGCCGGTGGTGGTGCAAATTTTAATACATTAACCAAAAAAGGCATTAAAATTAACGGAAAATACTTTTTCGGTTATGTAGATAATTCAACAGAACAATTTACGAGTAATGATCAAAACTTAGGTAACGATAAACTGTATACGCTTGCCAATAACGATAAACGAAATAGAGGAACAAATCACAATTTCGGTGCGAAATTAGATTGGCAAATAGATAGTTTGACAAACTTTACTTTCGAACCTACAGTGACACTTAATTTGTTAAAAAACTTAGATTATGAAGTAACAGACAGTAAAAATGCAAATAATCAATTAGTTAATAATGGTGTAAACTCATCTACTTATAGGAGTGATAATGCAGATTATTCTTTATTAGTTAGTTTATGGAAGGATGGCAAAAAAGCAGGGAGGTCATTTAATACAAGTGTTAGCGTTACTAGAAAAGATAACTTGAGCGATAATTTCAACAATTCTATTACTAACTTTTTTAATCCGTCAGCAATTAATACTTTAGACCAATTGCGTGATAATAACATTCGCAATTTTGGAGTTTTTTTAACCGCTAACTATACCGAGCCAATCAGCAAAAAATTAAGTTTAAAATTTATTTTAAATAGTAATTACATCGATAATGAAAACGCTTTATACACATTTTATAAAAATCCCGTAAACCAGTTGTATGATGTTGCTATACCAACATTATCACAAACTGTAGAGCAATCTGGCTACAAGGCCAACGGACGAATTAACTTGCGCTGGAAACCTACTAAGGATTTAATGATCCAGCCAGGTTTAGTATTAAATACAATTAATTTAGAAAACAGCTTTAGCAGTTTTCCATCATTCAAGCAAAATTTCCAATTTATTGCTGGTTCACTTAACATAACCTATAAGGCATATAATTTTAGTTATGCACCATCATTTAGAGAGCCTAGTGTTTCTTACATTCAACCCGTAACCAACAATACAAACCCTCTGTTATTGCAATTGGGTAATCCAAATCTTTTGCCAGCACGCTCACATCAAATGAACCTCAATGTTTATAAATATGATACCAAGCGAAGCATGAGCTATAACATAAACGCAAATGGTTCATTACAAAATGATGGCGTTATCATGGAGCGCACAATTGTAAATGGCGTACAAACTAATAGGCCAATTAATGCAGACGGCATTTTACAGTTTCATACGAATGGTAGTGTAAATAAAGATTTTAAAACCGCAAAGAGACAATTTACGCTAGGTGGCGGTTATTATTTGAATTATAACAGAAATATCGTTTCAGTTAATGGCAATAGTAGTTATGCCTACATTTACCAAGGTGCACCACGAATTAATGGCCGAATTAATTTAAATGACAAGTTTGAACTTGGACAAAGTTATAGCTTGGGCTTTAATAAGAGTAATTATGAAAATTCTTTTTATCGGGATATTAGTTTCTTTACGCACAACAGCGAAACAGAGTTAATTGTAAGATTGCCAAAGAAAATGGTTTGGGAAACTAATTTCCGTTACATGTATAGCACACAAGAAATTGGCGGAGTTAGTAATAATCAGCAATTATGGAATGCTGGATTAACCTTCCTATTTATGAAAAATGATAGGGCACAGCTTAAATTCACAGTAAATGATATCTTAAACCAAAATTTCAGAAGATACATTTACATCACAGAAAATGCCGTTCGCGATTTCCGAACTAATAACTTGGGGCGTCATGCTTTGGTAACGCTTACTTACAACATTCAAAATTTTGGGCAAAAAGTTGGTGGTAAGGATACAATGTTTAGGTTTTAGAAATACTGACATTGCCTAATTTGTTTGAAAAGCAAAGACAGTGTTTCAATTTAAGTTTAGCCCCGCCATTCGTTTCAATTCCCGATGAAGAATCGGGATATTTCCACTGCTGTCAGGTTTAATTTACGCAGGTTCTTTTGAACTATTTACGGTTGGCTGTGCAAGGGGTAGTCTTAAATAGTTGCACAGGCCAATCTTCCTAAACCCGATAGTAGCGAACACGTAACGAAGTGAAGTAAAGCGAATAGCGGGACAGGACCAAATCCCATTGACCAACCTATTGCTTTTCAAAAAATAATTAACCGTT
>SEDG01000953.1 GCA_004295885.1 Pedobacter sp.
TTAAGTAATTTTTCAGGGTCAATGAAATGCTGTAATGAATTCCAGAATTCTTGCATGGTTTGATTATTTGTAAAACTACAAATAATAATCTACATCTTAGTCTATATCAAATTTAAAATCAAATCAGGATAAACACCTAATAATAAGGTAACTATTACAGAAACCAGCAATACGATTTTATATTGAAAAGGAGTATCTAGAACAACTTCATCGCCTTCTTTGAACCATACCGCAATAATCACTTTGAAATAATAATAGAAACCAACTAATGCATTTAAAATAGCAATTACAACCAATGCAACTTGATAATTACCCATTACATTTAGGAACATTACATACTTTCCGATAAATCCAGCTGTTAATGGAATTCCTGCCAAAGAAAGCATGGCGACTGTTAATGCGAAAGCAGCAAACGGATTTCTTTTTCCTAAACCATTAAAGCTATCAATTGTATCGCTTCCAACTTTTTGCTTAACTAAAATTAATACCGCAAAAGCGATGATACTTGCAAAGGTATAAGCAGCTGCATAAACCAATACATTGCTTGCAGAGTTAGCCGAAAGTACGACTAGAGAAAACAATAAATATCCAGCGTGAGAAATACTCGAGTAAGCAAGCATTCTTTTAAAGTTCTTTTGATAAAGAGCAGTTATATTCCCAATACACAGGGTGATGATAACAATTACCATCAATGCAGGAGCCCAGAAATCATGCAGTGGTTCAAAAGCACCAGCAAACAATCTTAAAAATGCTGCAAAGCCTGCAGTTTTAACAACTGTAGACATGAATGCGGTAATCAAAGATGGCGAACCTTCATAAACATCTGGTGTCCACCGCTAGGATATATAAACTAACAGACATAATTTCCAATCCTATAAATAACATCGACATATTTTGGTAAGAAACCATAATGATGATGCCTGATAAAGCAAAAAGAATCAGTGTAAAGTATTCTGCGATATTATCACTTCCTTCAGCAAAATACTTTTGTGTCAATAAGAAGATAAAAAATGTACCAACAATAGAAATTGCTGAAAATGCTAATGCAAAGTTATCCATTCGCATCATGCCATAATAGGTTGTAGGATTATTCCATGAACTGGCAACAAAGCCCAATGCAACCAATAAACCTAACAGAGTTAGTGGTAACAAAGCTTTTTTTGCCTTAAACAAACCTGCATAAAGTACTACAAAAGC
>SEDG01000020.1 GCA_004295885.1 Pedobacter sp.
AAGCAAACAGTTCGCGGTCTTTAATTTTAATGGCGATGGTATAATCGTCATCAAACCAAGTAGCTGCTGCTGCAGTTGTTGGCGGCTTGGCAAGCATTAGTTTTCGCCCAAGTGATTTTGCTTCAGCCGAGGCAATCCTGAAATGATAATGATCAAAAGTCCTTAGGGCTTCTATCATGTAGGCGGTTGCCACCTTGCGGTCTTTAATACACAAGAGGTTTTCGCCATTAGACCTATCGGCAGCATCAGAAAAGTTATAAGAGCCCATGTACACTCTTGCGGTTGGCTTATCGAAATCTATCACCACAAATTTATGGTGCATCCTGGTGCCTATGCCTCCAGTAGCTTCAGTTTTAAAAGGTTCTGGCAAGTTTTTAGTTAATGCACTGGCAAAAACCGGGGCCATGTTCCCATCTGGTTTTAAAAGGTCAAAACCGCCTGTCTTTTTATCTGAAATGCCGTAAACAAATAGGTTTTGGTTGTTGGTAACTTGGGTAATGGCATCTCTTACCTTGCCCTTGATCATGGATAAAAAAGCGAGGGAATAAAAGAGGCTCGATTTGGTACTTGCAATGTCGGTAGCAATGGAGTCTAGCACTGCATTATTTTTATCATGCGGCGAAAAGGTAACCTTTGCGTCAATATTGGTGAGTTTGAGGTCGTTCCAAAGGGCTGAATTGGTAGCGGAAAAAGTTTTAACATCATCGTTACTTAGCCAATAATCATTAAAGGCCGCCTTAAAGACATTTACACTTTCCTGCCCCTGTAAAATAATGGCATTATTGGCCTGTACGTAAAAGCCACGCCATGAGTAATTGGTAGAACCACAAACCACAGTTTTCAGTGTGGGACTCTCAACAATGATGGTTTTATTGTGTTGCAATTTGGCCATATGCTGGCGTTTTACATTTGCCGCACCTAAAATGGCGCTCAATTCGTCGGCGGCCTGGTTTTCTGCAGCGCCAGCTTTGCCATGAGTGCCATCATCATCAATAATTATTTTTAAACGGCCCTTTAGCTTTTTCAATAGGTTAACCATTTCTGGTATGTTTAAATCGTAAGCTACGATGTAAACTTTTGCAGAAGCATCACTAACAGCATTTCGGAGCACTTCCAATATTTTTTCCCTTGCCTCAAACCCCATCCATTGGTAGGCTTCGTTGCTTTTGGTATGTGTTGGCACAAAACTTGAACCTTGGTTGGCTTTTGGCGGCAATAAGGTAGCGATGGTTTCTCCATTAGCTTGGTAGAAATCTACAAAGGCTTGCGAAGCTACAAAGCCCCTTGTAAAGGATACGTTTAACTGGCCGGGATAAGTGTCATGCATTAAGGCGATGGATGCCTGTTGGTATTCGCCGTAGCTTAACTCGCCTTTTATATTCATGAACACCGGCGAAACCCGATAAGTGAAAAGGCCGAGCATATTTGCGTTACGCGGAAAATGAACCCACCTGAATTTTTGTATAGGCGATAGCAAGGTAGATAGCTTGTTTGGGTTTACATTACCGACGCTATCTGGGAAAGAAACCCTGTTTTTTAGGGGAAAGAATTTTTCTCCTCCCGGTTCTTTGTATTCAATGGCAAAACCTACAAAATCATTTGATGGTTTTCCATTTTTCCAGTTCATGGCAATGAGGGTCATTCCCTCGCCGCGATGTAGCTTAAGTGAGAATAGTGCACTTGCACTTTGGCCACTTACTTGAAAGTTAAGGTTGGCAGGCATAGTTGAGCGTTAATTTTAAAGATGGAGAACGGTTTGAGTAGCTAAGCAAATTTTAACATTAATTTACTCATTTACAATAGCTTATAAATAAAAGTAGTTATTTTCTATTTAAACAGTCAAGTTTTCTACGTGAAGGGGTATATTTTCTATACGAAGGGACTGAGGTGTGGGGGTATTGAGGTGTTTAGCTGTTGGGGAAATCGGTTAGCAACTTTATCGTTAAAAGAAGTTAGTAACCACTGCGAAGTAATTAAGATTGACCTATAAGAGACTTTAAATCCAGTACTAGATAAGTTAAGAAAACGCTGGGCACCCAGACCCACCTCTTATGCCTATGGCTTTAGGAGCTCGCTTTCCATAAACTGCTGTTTAGAAATTCTTGGAAAGCTGACTTATACACCTCTCCTATTTGCAATGTCTTTGCATTTTTAAGAATGATAGTATTACCTTCAATTTTTTTGATTGCATTTTTAGCGATGATATTCGATTTGTTGACTCTTATAAAATCATTTAGATCCAACACGGCCTCTATATGGCTTAGTCCCATATGGGTGATATATTTTTCCTTTGCGGTAAAAACAATGGCATAATTTTTTGCTGCTTCTATATATATAATCTCTTTCGGATCAATGGAATGGTAAGAATTCTTACTATCTGCCTTGATAAATAGCAGTTCATTCTTGGTACTTGGCTTGTTAATGGTTAAATCTTTTAAGATATAATCTATCGTGGTAGCAAACTTGGCAAATGAAATGGGTTTCAATAAATATTGCGAAGCATTCAAATCAAATGCATCAAGAGCGTAACCTGTATGCGCAGTAGTGAATATTAAAAACTTTGTTTTATCCCTTAAGCTTTTTGCCAACTCAATACCTGTAATTTCTGGCATTTCTATATCTAAAAAAATGAAATCTATTTGATCTTCTTTCTTAATGTTAGTAAGTGCAGCTAATGGATTCACATAGGTAGCAAATACCTCCAAATTGGGCATTTTACTTACATACGCAACTAACGCATCAATTGCATATTGTTCATCATCTATTATTATACATTTCAATTTCATGATGCTCCTTGTCTAGTTGCAAGATAGGAGATTTATCTGAAACTAATAATTAGGTCGTATACAGCATGATGGTTTTCGTACTAAGTTAGCGGGCTTTGGTACAATATTTTTGCAGGGATATAAAAGAGTGTTTAAACTTATATTAAATCTGATTGTTTATGTTTTCAATTTTAAGAACCAAAAAAAATAATATTAATGCTGTAGTAGCTTTATTACTTAAAACATTAAATGTTAAAGTTAGCGCAAGCACATTAAACAATGCATTAGAAGACCATCCCGAGTATCCAAGTTTGTTAGCCATTAGCGAGTGTTTAACAGAATGGCGTGTAGTTAATGACGCTTACCAGATTAACCAAGAAGATTATGACCCCGATGATTTATTATTTCCCTTTATTGCTCATCTAAAACTAAACGGAGGTAATTTTATACTGGTTACCGAAATCAAAAACCATCAGGTTAGTTTTGGTAATGAAGCTGGTGTAAACGCAACAATGCCTGAAGCAGACTTTTTAAAAGTTTGGTCTGGTGCAGCTTTACACGCTACTAAAACTGATAAAAGTGGTGAGGCCGAATATAAAAACAATTACACTAAAGACATTTTTAACCAATTAAAATTACCCCTCTTGATAGCTGTCATTATTTCTGGCATCATATGGGGCATTGATTTTCACAGCATCGGGATTAATTATGGTTTGCTAGTAGTCGCTAAGTTGGCTGGCGTATTGGTAAGCATTCTTTTATTAATGCATAGCATAGACGCCAATAATCCATTGATCCAAAACCTATGTAGTTTGGCCAATAAAAACAACTGTAATGCCATTTTAAAATCAGATGCCGCTAAAGTAACTTCTTGGCTAAGCTGGAGCGAAGTTGGTTTCTTTTATTTTACGGGCAGCTTCTTGTCCTTGCTCCTTATTCCTTCATCCATAACTTTATTAGCTTGGCTCAATGTAATGGCCTTGCCTTATACAGTATATTCTTTAAGCTACCAATACAGACATAAAAACTGGTGTTTATTGTGTTGTACCGTTCAAGTTATTTTGATCGAAGAATTCTTCATCAATATGCTAACAACCGGAACTTTCAACTTTCAACTTTCAACTAGCACTTACCTCATCCCTTCCATCCTATTGGCATTCATATTACCTATTTTAACTTGGGCTGTTGTCAAGCCAATACTTTTAAAATCTACATTAACCAAACCATTGAAACAGCAGCTAAAAAAATTTAAGTTCAACAGTGATTTGTTTAAACAAGCGTTACAAAACCAACCCAAATATGCAGTTTCAAATGATTTAATGGCCATTACATTGGGAAATCCAAATTCCGAAACCATCATTACCATGGTAAGTAATCCATTTTGTGCCCCATGTGCCAAGGCCCACCAGGTTATTGATGAATGGTTAAGTTATAGAGATGACATACAATTAAAAATCATTTTCTCTACAGCAAATCATGACGATGACGAGAAAACCAAAGTATCACGCCATATCAGTGCGCTAAGTCAGTTAAACGATGTTAAACTTGTTGAAGTAGCGCTTAACGACTGGTATAATCAAAGCGCTAAAAAATATGAGAGTTGGGCGCAAAAATATCCTGTAGCTTTTGATACAGAATGGAGTGAAGTGACAGCCAGACAAAAAGCTTGGTGCGGTTTAGCCGAAATAGCCTTTACCCCTACCATATTGGTAAATGGTTATAAACTACCAGAGCCTTATAGATTAGAAGACATTAAATACCTGCTGACTTAAGTCCGTCCTGCTGGGAGGATTTAGAAGGGAATAAGACTTTTTGTACAAAAAGGGGCAGCCGCGGTTGCAAACGAACTGCCCCAACAACGAGTATCGACGTACATCGCTACCGCTTAAGTAACCAGGCGTGACTGATTACAAAATCTTATTAGAACCAAAATTAAAGTTAAAAAATGAAAAAAATTAATTTACTCAGCAAAGCTGAAATGAAAAAAGTAATGGGCGGAGTGGCAGATATTGGCACCCCTGGAGGAAATAATGGCAATCCTTGTGCAAATGGCGGTTGTGAGGCCGCTGGGGGCACCTTAACAGCGCAATATGCATCTGGAACTGTATTACTTGGCAATTGCAATGAATATCCTAGCGGTTCTGAATGCCATAATGCTTGTTTTACACAAACTGGCGAAAATTTCTGGTGCTAAAAAACAACCCGCTTGAAAACTCAAGCGGGTAATTATATCTTTATTTTATGAAAAACTTCAAAAGCATACTACTACTATTCTACTTTTTGTTAGTAACAACCTCAATTAATGCTCAAACTGCTAGTATTCGCATAAAAATAATAAATATGCCTTATTTACTAGTAGAGCGTTATACCTTTTTTAAACATGATGAAGAAATCAAAATAGAAAAAACGGATGAAAATAACTTTAAAATGAGTTATTATGGCAAAACGCCTAAACTATACAATCTTAACTTCAAAGATGTTTTAATTAGCCCTGGTGACACTATAGATCTCATTTACAATAGAACTAATATTGACCCAGCTAACCCAAGAGACACTATAGTTGCCAAAGGCAAACATAGTGGAAATTATGTTTTTAGTAATTTTATAGTTGCAATGAAACCGGCAAGTTCTTACCCAGACCACAATCAATCGAAATATCAAAACAATTTCCCATTGTTGTTTAAAATATTAGATGAAAATAACAAAAAAGACATTCAACTTTTATCTATAACACTAGAAAAGTATAGCGATAATAAGGATTTGAATGAGTATTTAAAACGCAAAACAAGGTTAAATCTTTTTTATGATTTACTCTATTATAAAGATAAGTTTCGTAATAACTTAAGTCAGCAGAAAGCCGTAGAAAAAGTAATCGATAGTGTTTTTCTGCATACAACATACGTTAAAAGTGACACTACATTTGCTTATTTTATGGAAATAGCATTTAAAAACTATTTTGATAAAATACTAATACCTAGATTCAACAATTTAAAATTTGGCACTGACGTTAGCGCTTTGGTTAAATATATAGCCGCATATCCTAATCCTTTTATATCTACTTATTTCGTCTACTTTTTAGCAACAGACCGTAGAGACATTATTGCAAAATATCCATCAGATGAATTGGATATGCTTATCAAAGAAAATCCACATATAGGTAAGGATCGAAATCAAATCTTAAATAGAGAACATATTTATAAATAAGGAAAATAATATGCCAGCTGTAATTAACAAAGCCAAAGTACCAAAAAACCCAAAGATTGGGCAGCATAATGTTCTGAGAGTTTTAATGGGAGAATAAATGTGCTAACTGAAAGACAAAAAGTATGGTGCAAACTGACCGAAATCACATCTACCCCCACTATTTTAGTTAATGGATATAAGCTGCCAGATCCTTATCGTTGGGAAGACATTAAATACTTGTTAAGCTAAAAATCCTCCCTGCTGTGGAGGATTTAGGTGGGGCTAAGACCTTTTGTACAAAAAAGGGGCAGCCGCGGTTGCAAACGAACTGCCCCAACAACCAGTATCGACGTAAATCGCTACCGCTTAAGTAAACCTGCGTGAAGGTTTACAAAATCTTCATTAGAACCAAAATTAAAATTTAAAAATGAAAAAATTTAATTTACTCAGCAAAGCTGAAATGAAAAAAGTAATGGGTGGTTTCGAGGAAGCAGGTGGCACTTGTATGTCATGGTGTGAACAAGGAGGTATTAGATGGTATAGTGATGACAAGTATAAATCAGAAGCAATCGCTGATGCAAATGCCGATGCTACTGGTGGTAACTGTAGTAGAGCCGGTTGGTGCTGCGCCTCATGCCCTACATTTTAACTCATTAATTCAAAGGGGTTCCCCCCCTTTGAATATTTATAATCATTTAAACAACAGATAATGATAATAGCTACAAAAAAAATTCTGCTTGTGTTAATCATCATCGCTAGCTGTACTCCAAAAGAAAATAAAACAAAAAACAAATTTATAACGATAATAAATCAAGCTCCTAAAAACAAACAAAGTTTTAAGTACATAGATAATATAGGTAATTCTGAATATGTAAATTTTAGCAAGGACACACTTACCATCTTATCTGAACAGCCAATTACTGCATATAGCTATAAAAGTAGAAATGATGTAAAATATTATTTTATTAATTCGTCTGACACAGTTTATATAAAATCATTAAAAGGTAATACAGTTCTATTTTCCAAAGACAGTAAAAATAATGATTTATTAAATCTAATGGGTAAACTTTCATTTAGTTTGGGATCAATTAATTTTTCCCAAAAACTAGACTATAATACTGGAAAACAACAAATTGACTCTGTTTATCATTTAAAAAATAACTTAATTAAACAATACGGTGAGGACATTGAAAATATAGCTTTTGTAAAAAGATTTGTTGATTACGACAGATATACAAGTCTTCTGGCCTTAAATACAAAATTTAAAAAGAAAAATAAAATTTTTGAAGAAGCTTTACAGAATGTATTAACTATTGACACAAACCTATTAACCTTTAAATTATTCATCAACAATTATAACACGTATATAGCAAGTACAAAAAATTTTAATGTTTTGGCTTATTTTGAGAAAGTAAAAAATAGTTATCCAACAATTGTAAAGTCATATATATTATTCGATTTAATTAAATCATATCAACCAAACAACGAGAAGAAACTAGACACTTTAAAAACTCTGATAAATAATTATGCCTTAGTTGCAAATAGTCGTAGCCAGATAAATTTTTTAAAAAAAAGCATTGAAAAAATTATAGCAGACAAAGCAGCAAATAAAGATGCTAATATTCAAGTTTTAAGTGCATCAATTAATCAAAAATTAGAATTAAATGCTATTTTAAATAAATATAGGGGCAAAGTAGTATATATGGACATTTGGGCAAGTTGGTGTATACCATGCATAGCTGAAATGCCATATTCTAAATCTTTATATGCTGAAATGAAAGCCAAATCAATACCGGTAGAGTTTCTTTATATCTCTGAAGATGAAAATATAGCTCCATGGCTAACTAAGAGTAAGCAAATAAAATTGCCAACGGAAAGAAACTTTCTATTCCTAAAAAATGATGCTTTAAAACAATTTTTTGAACTACATCAAATTAAATCAATCCCGAGGTATTTATTATTTAATAAAAAAGGTGAAATTATAAATTCAGATGCCTTAAGACCAAGTGATAATGACTTAAAAAAGCTATTAATAAAGTTATCAGCAGAATAAAACGATAGCTTGAAGTTATTCTTTCCTCATCTCGCAAAAATTGACCTTTTTAAATAAAATAACCTTTGAAAACCTTCCCCTTCTACAAACAACCAGACCAAATGGACTGTGGACCTACCTGCCTGCGTATGGTGGCCAAGTATTTTGGAAAAAATTTCAGTTTGCAAAGGCTAAGGGAAATCTCTGGCATTAACCGAGAAGGTGTTTCCCTTTTAGGCATTAGCGAGGCGGCAGAAAAAATTGGCTTCAGAACTATTGGAACCAAACTTACCTTGGCTCAACTGAATGAAATTGAATTTCCAGCCATTATACACTGGGACCAAAATCATTTTGTGGTCTTGTATAGAATTAAAAATGGCATTTATCATATCGCAGACCCTGCAAAGGGCTTGATTCAATATAAAAAGGAAGAATTTATAAAACATTGGTTAAGCACGCATAACAATGGTTATAGTCAGGGTATCGCTCTGATATTATCCCCTACTCCAAAATTATATGCCCAAGAGGGAGATAAGATTGATGGGGTTAACTTTGGCTATCTATTACATTACCTTTACCGTTATAAACAGCTGGTTTCTCAATTATTCGTAGGGCTTGGTGTTGGCAGTATATTGCAACTGATTGTTCCTTTTCTTACCCAATCAATTGTGGATATTGGTATTAATACCCGCAACCTCAATTTCATCTATATTATCCTCATTGCACAAACCATGCTCTTTTTGGGCAGAACAAGTGTAGAATTTATCCGTTCATGGATCTTGTTGCACATCAGTACAAGAATCAACATTTCAATCCTCACAGATTTCCTAATCAAGCTAATGAAACTCCCTATGAGTTTCTTTGACTCCAAGATGACTGGGGATATCATGCAAAGAATGAACGATCAAAAACGTATAGAGAGTTTCTTAACTGGCAGTACACTAAACATCATCTTCTCTATGTTTAACCTTGTCATTTTTACGGGTGTGTTGGCCTATTATAACATCAATATATTTTTCATCTTCTTACTGAGTAGTGTAATTTATTCGCTATGGGTTATTGCCTTTTTGAAAAGGAGGCGTGACTTAGATTTTAAACGTTTCGATATTTCGGCTAAGAATCAGAGTAGTATTGTACAACTGATTAGTGGTATGCAAGAAATCAAGCTCAATAACTGCGAGCAAAAAAAACGTTGGGAATGGGAACGCCTACAGGCAGGGCTTTTTAAATATAGTATAAAAAGTTTATCTCTTGGCCAAATTCAGCAGGCTGGCACTTTTTTCATCAACGAAGGCAAGAACATAATTATCACCTTTTTGGTTGCCAAATCTGTGATTGATGGAGATTTAACTTTGGGTGGCATGATGGCCGTACAATACATTATAGGCCAAGTTAATAGTCCAATTGAGCAATTGTTAGGTTTTATTCAGCAATTACAGGACGCCAAGATTAGCTTGGAAAGGTTAAACGAAATACACCAGATGGATGACGAAGAACCTACTGACAAAACTTTTCTAAGAGAATTACCTTACGATAAAAGCATTAGTATTAATAAACTTAGCTTTACTTACCCAGGTGCAGGAAATGAACCAGTATTAAAGGATATTAGCCTTTGCATCCCCGAAGGAAAGACAACCGCAATAGTTGGAATGAGTGGTAGTGGCAAGACCACTATTTTAAAACTCTTATTAAGGTTTTATGCACCACAAAAAGGTGAGTTAAAGGTTGGTCCTACCCAGTTAGACCATATTGGTTACCGATATTGGAGAGGAAAATGTGGTACGGTTATGCAAGATGGCTTTATATTTTCAGATACCATAGCCAAAAATATCGCCGTTGCAGACGAATATCCTGACATGTTAAAACTACAGAATGCCATTAAAATAGCGAACATTACCGATTTGATAGAAGATTTACCCTTGGGTTTAAGCACTAAAATTGGTGCTGAAGGTAATGGCATTAGTCAAGGGCAAAAACAAAGAGTACTGATAGCTAGGGCAGTTTATAAAAACCCAGAATACATCTTTTTTGATGAGGCTACCAACTCTCTCGATGCCAACAACGAAAGTATTATTATGCAAAATCTAGCAGATTTTTTTAAAGGCAAAACCGTGGTGGTAGTGGCACACAGATTAAGTACGGTGAGAAATGCAGATAATATAATTGTACTGGATAAAGGTGTAATAATAGAGCAAGGGACTCATGCCCAATTGACACACAGTAAGGGAGAATATTATCAATTGGTTAAAAATCAGTTAGAACTCAATTAAGACCATGGAACTTAAAAATAATGTAGAAAGCAGCCAAAACAATGAAAAATTAAATGAAAGCATCTCTCCATTGCGTTATCAAATACGCAGAAAAAGCATCCATACCCGAGAAACAGAACATAACATCCAAACAAGCGAAGAGGTTAATGAAATCATTACCGCAGTACCCTCATGGATTTTAAGAAGAGGAATTGCCCTGATCTTTTTAATACTGCTCATGATCATCGGTCTATCAGCCTTTATTCGCTACCCCGATATTGTAAAAACTTCGTTAAAGGTAAATTCACTTAATTCACCAAAGTCAGTGATTGCCCACCAAGCTGGCAAGCTGGTTAAAATTCTAGTTAAGGATAATGAACTGGTTAAGGATAAACAAGTACTTGCATTTATAGAAAGTACAGCCAGTCATAGTGATGTGATTCATTTTGCTAAAAAATTAAAAGCTCTACAGCAAAAATTAAGCACCACACAGGTTGTTGCCTTGCGAGATCTAGAAACTACGGGTTTAAACCTGGGCGAACTACAAAGTAGCTACGAAAACTTTTATCAGGAATACTTGGCATTCGTTAACACGCAAAACGGAGGTTTTTACATAACGCAGAAAGCTTACCTAGAAAAGGACTTAAAGGAGATACACAAGCTGCAAAACCAGATCAACCAACAGAAAAAGATACAGGAACAAGAATATGCCAATGCAGAGGAGGAATATAAAGCCTACCAAAAACTGAAAAGCAAGAACGTTATTTCAAATAGCGAATTTAAACAGCAAGAGAATAAATACCTGTCCAGTAAATATCCATTGCAACAATCTGCAACAGCCTTACTCAATAATAATTCGGCTTATTTGGCAAAAGAAAAAGAGGTAGCTACTTTAAACAATACTATAAAGGAGCAACAATCTAAGTTTAGGCAGGCCTTAAATAGTATGATGAATGAAACTGAGAGTTGGATCATAAAGTATGTGGTATTAGCACCCTTAGCTGGCCGTGTAGGTTATGCAGGCATCTTGCAGGAAAACCAAAATGTAAACCTCAATCAAGAATTATTCATTGTTAACCCTGGTAACACTAACTTCTTTGGCGAGGTGCAAATCCCTCAATATAATATGGGTAAGGTAAGTTTGGGGCAACGAACCTTGGTAAAGATGCGAAGTTTTCCTTTTGAGGAATATGGGGTCATTAATGGCAAGATCAGCTACATTACAGATGCCGCTTTAAAGGATAGTGTATTCATAGCCAAAATAGACTTCACTAATTTTGAGCAAAAAGACAGTGCCCATCCTATATTGTTAAAGACAGGTATGATGGCAGATGCAGAAATTATAACAAAAGAGAGCTCATTGTTGCAACGTTTCATGAGGAACATGACAAAAATGCTAAATAGTAATTAATGGTTACCATCTCGATCTTTGCGTAAATATTGCTCCTATCTAAATTTTAAACTTTTTATAGATTTCATTCATTTAATTTTATAGCTATTGCGTCCTATAAAAATTACTTATGAAGATTACACCTTTTGACAAAATTATTTGCCGCGTACCCGCTTTTGGCGTTAACCAAACTTTGGCCGAAGTTTGGGAAGAGCTAAAATCTAAAATTGATGAATCCTCCCCAGATTTTCATGAACTAATCAAAACCTTAAAAAACAATGAGTTACCCCTGATTGATGATAAGACCAAGTTTACCATCTGGAAATATTTCAACAGGGCCAGGTATCGATCTACGCCCTTTGGGTCCTTTGCTTCGGTAAGCTTGGTGCCGCTATCCTTTGGCTCCCAGGAACGACTTGTGCTGAACAATGAAATAAAGACCCATCATTGGATAGATTGGGGTCAAAAGGAGAAATATCAATCCAATTCCCTTTCAGAGGTAAATCTGCTGATCAGCAATGCTTCTATCTATTTTGTAGCACAAGAAATTAGGTATCTTAAAGGAACCGAAGGGAGCTTTGAACTGGCCGTGGTCGACGCTTTGCCAGAATTGAGTGCCATCTTAATTAACTGTAAACACAAGACCAGTCCCGAGCGGCTTTACGAGTTAATGCAACATACATTTGCCATGGAGAGGAAAAGTACCATGGGTTTATTGCAACAAATGATCAACCTGCAATTATTGCACACCAACCTCCATGCAAACATTACAGGTGAGGACTATTTCTCAAGGCTGCTGCTGCCCTGCCCTATCAAACCAAGCAATTACATCATCGCCGAAAGAACATTGGCAGCAGGCAGCTTTGATGGCAGGCAACTGAAAGATGTACCAAGGATGATCGACTTTTTCGCTAGAAATTTTAAGCCTCACCAACATACCGCCCTCACCAATTTTAAGTCCTCTTTCAGGAAAAGATTTGAAAGCCGGGAAATCAGTCTAATGGTAGTAATGGACCCAGAAATCGGCATTGGCTATGGCAACCTGGCGCAGATGAGTGACGGTAATCTCTTGGTAGAGGAAATAAAGGTGGCAAGAGACCATGATGATGAGGAAACCTTAAGCTTTGGCAAGCTTCAACAATTCTTGTTAAAGAAAATTATTGCAAATACAAGGATTGACCTAGCAGAATTTGCATCGGAACCAAGTCAAAAGGCAATCCTGCCCAATACATTTAGCATGATGTTTCATTTGTATAAAGGACAACCAGTATTGGCTCACAGCGGTGGATGTACGGCCAATTCGCTATTGGGGCGCTTTACCCTAGGCAATGAAGAAATTGAAAATCAGGGAAGAGAGATTGCAGAAGTGGAAATAAATGCAAACCTTGATGTACTGTTCTTTGATATCGCCTATCAGGCAGAAAATAAGGTAGACAATGTAAACAGGAGAAAACTACTGTATCCCTATGAATTACCTATCTTAACCTGGTCTGACACCAAAGACCCTTTGGATTTTGGTGACCTTTTGGTAGCCGTTGAACATGATGAAGTGATCTTGAAATCTAAGAAACTAGGCAAGAGAGTTATTCCCAGAATTGCCTCAGCCTACAACTACACCCGTTCTGATCTGGCCGTTTACCGTTTTTTATGTGACATTCAATCGCAAGGCCTTCTAACTAACCTCAGTTTCAAGCTCCAAGATTTTTTCCCTGGCCTTTCGCACTATCCCAGGGTAAGTTTTCAAGACATCATCATTTCTCCTGCCATGTGGTTAATGCCCTTAGGTATGACAACGGGTATAACAGTTATAAAAGATTGGTTCAAGAATCAGCAGATTGACTTTACCTTTACCGTTGGGCATGCAGATCAGTCGTTAAATTTCAATCCCACAGATGAACAAGACCTAGCGGCGCTTTTAAGCTATTGCAAACAACATAAGGCAGACATATATATCACAGAGGCACTACTAGATCAAAATGATTTTATCAAAGACGAGCAGCACCATACTTATCATCCCCAGTATATTGTCAATTACCATCACAAGGAGCGAATCTATGAGAATAGGCCTCCTCAAGTAGACCAGGGTAGCGAATTTTACCTACCAGGTTCTGAATGGCTATACCTTGAGATTTATTGTCACCCAAACAAAAGCAATTACCTGCTGCTGGGCTGGGTCAGCTTATTTTTGAAAAGTAACCGGGCCCTGATAAAAAAATGGTTTTTCATTCGTTATGCGGACCCTCAGCCACACCTCCGCCTACGCCTACAGCTGAGAGACCCGAATACAGCCAATAAGATGCTATCGGCGATGCAAAAATTACTACAACCAGAACTAAATAAAGGCTTTGTAACCGATTTTAACGTCAAGACCTATCATAGGGAAACACAACGCTATGGTGCCGCTCGGATGTTTTTGGTGGAGCAGTTTTTTAATATCGATAGCAAATGCGTTATGCGCTTGATTAAATACGCAAAGGCAGAAGAGCAATTGATTGCCAGCTCCATCACTATTTTACATCACTTATTAATGTGCAGTTTTAAGGATGTGGATGAACAAATTTGGTTCGTTAAAAAAATGGCTAAAAGTTTTGCGCAGGAGATGGATTTAAATCCAGTCATTTTTAAAAAAATAAACACCAGTTTTAATCAAATTAAAGATGACTTGAAAAACTTATCTATCCAACTACCTCCAAGCCTGCTCAAACAAAAAGAGCAAACATTCCTAAAAATTATGAATAATTGCGAAAATGACTTGGTAAGGAAAAACATGTTAGCTGATTTAATTCACATGCATGTTAATAGGCTTTTTATAACCGACCAAAGGATTCATGAAACCATTATTTATCATTACCTTTTAAGGCTATTGCAAACTAAAAAAGCTATTTTAAAAGGCTAATGGGAATTTTAACATCTACTTTAAAGTGATTGTCGATTACTTGATGTTGAAATATAATTTCATTTCCATAAGCGTACCTCAATCTTTTTTCGATGTTATTTAAACCTGAATTATTGCTGTCTTTAATATTGTTATGGCTAATGAGATTAACAGTTTGAATGACCAATAAATCATTCTTGGTTTCTAAATTAACAAATGCAATATCCTCGGCACTAGTAATATCACCATGTTTAAAAATATTCTCTACTAAGGTTAATACCACTAATGGAATTAAACGAAGTTGTTTCACTTCTTCGGTAAATGCAAAATGTATATTTAGATCGGTAGTCTTTCGAATTTGATAGAGGTACAAAAGATTTTCTACCTGTTCTATTTCGGCAGCCAGATAAATAGTCTGTTCCATTTCCCCTGAGTCAATGGCAAACCGCATCATTTGAGCCAACCTGATTACAGCATCGCCCGCAGTATCTGAATGTTTGTTTACACTATGGTAGATAAAATCTAAGGTATTGAATAAAAAATGTGGATTGATCTGTGCTTTTAAAAAAGCATTTTGCGCAATGACCAATTCTTGTTCTATCTGTTGCTGATGGATGATTTTTTCTAGTTTCTGTTTTTCAAGTGATTCTGTCTTTTTTCTTTCTATTAAATAATTTGTTAAAAAATAGTATCCGGCAGAAAAGCCCATAAATAGAATACATCTATATATACTTCTTAGAAGGAAAGTTAGGTCCAGCTCAAGCCTCTCCACTTTAGCACCGACCTCCAAGAACTGTAGTAACCTAGCTGCGTAAAAATGTAAGATAATATAAAGGCCAATGTGAAGGGCTATAGCCAGGGGTAAACGCCAAATTGCCTTTATGCTATTTTTTAACGCCCATTTCAAACAGAAATGCGCAAAAAAATAAAACAGGATAATGCTTATCAAATAATGTACGATATAAATTACTGGATTAACATATTGATCAAGCAGTATAAGTACTACAGCTGTTTCGTACAACATGTAAATAGTCCAGACAGCGAGATGAATTTTATATTTCTTTATTATCCTAAATAATGCATCATCCATTAAAAAATCTTTTAGTATAGAAAATAAGCCTTTCTGTATAATATAGTTCCATTGCCTGTCATAGTGCGCTATGTTTCAAAAAAAAATTAAATCATGAAACAAAAAGCACTAAAAATCAGGAAAAAAACATTGTTTGTCTTCAAGTCAATCGCTACAGTGAAATTCTCGCATGAGACAAGCGACCCTACCAACACAACAGTTACCTTAACCACTACAGGCTTTAACAAATAATTCGTTTTTCAAACGGGATTACGTTTGTTTTCCCGTTTTTATCAATCTATCTGCCACAAACCCGTTAAATTCCTTTCGGTAAGTATCGCCCACAGCTATCCTTATGCCGTTCGTCATTTTTACCAAACTACCATCTATGGTCTCGATCTGATCCAGACTGATGATAAAACTTCTATGCAATTGCATGAAGCCTGGCTTGGTATTTAATATTTTTCCAATCTCGGTCAAAGACATATAAGTCAATATCTTTTTACTGAGCGTATATATCATGATGTAGTTTTGCTTGCTCTCCACCGCAACAATGTCTGCATAAAGGATTTTTAAGATTTTTAGATCATCCTCTCTGCTCTTCACGAAGAAAAAGTCCTTTTGTACAGGCTTATGAACCATTTCATCTGTTGAGGCTAGCTTTACCCCAAACAATTTATTAATGGTTATTATAAATTTACCCAGAGAATATGGCTTCAGCAGATAAGCATCAGCATTTGCCTCGAAAGCCTCATAGGCATATTTGGTATGTGCGGTGGTAAATACAAGTTTGTTAGCCTTACTTCTTATTTCCCTTGCCAACTCAATTCCGTTGATTTTTGGCATATCCACATCTAGAAATATCAGGTCAACTGGCTCATCCCTAACAATTTCCTTCAAGGCAAGCAGCGGATCGGTATAAGTGCCAACAATAGAAAGTTCGGCAACCGATGATATATATTCCTTTAAGCCCTCTATAGCCTGAGGCTCATCATCAATTATTATGCATCTATACATCCTTATTTGCTAATTCCACTAAATATGGGCAAATATCAATATTTCTCCAAAATAAAAGTTATTACTTGTAAAGAAAATCCATGTGCTCGTATACGAATAAATGGTTTTATAGGGAAAACCAACAAGAACTAAACGGCAGTTGCGAACGTTGATGAAGAATTTCCTTTAAATAAAGCCGACTTAACTTCGGGTTGCTTTCTTTCTATTTCAATCAGTTTTATCAACTCCGCAAGGTCGATTTTATAATAATCTGCCAGCTTAAAAAGTTTCGATAAAGGTATCTCTATCTTATTCTGTTCATACCTTAAATAGGTAGGTCTACTTATCAATAAATATTCAGCAACCGCTGCCTGATTTGCTCCTTGCTTTTTTCTTAAGTTTTTAAGAACATTACCTATTTCTATTTCCATAATTCATTTTTAAACAATCCGCTTAAAAATGATCACTCTTATCCATTATATATTACACTTTACACAGACAGGCATATTTTCTTGACAGACAGGCAAATTTTCGGGATTAAACATACGACAACCGAAAAATCCGTTAAAAAAACGCATTAACAATCATTTCAAACTACATTAATTACAATCCTGCTGTTTCAAAAGAAATAAATCAGCTCAATTTTATTCCTTTAGGTTGTATATATCGACGAACCTCCTTATCATTATGTGATATCATATATAGAGATTATTACCACCAATTTTATTACATAATTTTTGGTTTAAAATCTTTATATTAGTGAAAATACAAGCCAAACATCCTATTGTACTATGCCAGATACGTTGATTTTACAAGAATTAAAGCGTTTAATTTTAGTAAAAGCTGAGATAAAAGTCATCAGCAATCAATGCGCTCATTGAGTATGTGGGTTACCAGCAGAACATCACTCCTCTTTTAGAAAATTCAATAGCTGAAGATAATGAACTTAGTCTATTAAATGCTAACGCACAAGCCATTACACATCACACACTTCAAAGTATTCGCAATCGTTGCAGCGTTCCTTACAGAATGACAATTCCGAGGATGTTTGCCAACCACGATTACATTTTCTTTAGATCAAGCAAATACAGCTTTACCGCTTTTATCTCGCAACCTGGTTATGGAAGAAGTATACTTTTAAGCCATTTGGTTCAAGAAATGTTTATTGACGAAGATGCGCCCTATAAAAAGGATATCTCTGTTTTATTTTTAGCAGATTCATTATTCAACAAAGAACAACAAGAAATTAGTCTCGAAGATAAGGTAAAGGCTAAGATTGGCCTTCATTCCGGTACTGATTTAAATTCGTTCTTTAATGAACAACATAAAAAATTCGGCATCAAACTTAATATCATTATAGATGGTTTTTCTGATTTGGTAATCAGCAAGACATCTAAACCTAAAATATTTGATAATATCATCCATTTGATTGCTAGCATTGGCGAGAACAACAGTATCAAGTTGATTTTAAGTATGCGATCCTCTAAATGGATAGAGTTTTATGAAACATTCAAACCCGTCACTTACTTAAAAAACAAGTGGTTTGCTGGAAGTTATCTTGCAGACAATAGTAACGTACCTCCACTTACTGAAATAGAAGTTGAGCAGATCTTTAATAAAATAAGTCCGACAGATTTTTCAAAAATCAGCGAAAGTTTAAAATCTCATCTAAAGTTTCCATTTCAAATTCAATGGTATTATAGGTTAAGGGAAGAATATCCAAATTTCGAATCTTATACTAACATTATCCATTACGAAATTATAGCTCGATTTATAAAAGAAAAAATTTACAATTCTACATATGCGACTGAAAAGGCGCTTTTTTGTCAAAAAATTGTTCATTTAACAAATTATGGTAGAAGAGGTTACGCAGTAAGCAAAGTTGATCTTTTTAAGCAAATACCTGTATTTCAAAATGCGTATGATGAACTCTTAGCTGATGGTATTTTGATGGAAGAAGTTCAATTGAATGCTAATTTATCTACAGAAACGGTTAGGTTTATCCAGCCCCATATTTATGAATATTTCTTGTTCATTGAATTATATGAATTGTTTAACCATCAAATGGATAATCGATTCTTTGAATTAATTAATGAAGAATACATAGGAAATCAAGTTCGTTCGCAGCTGTTACAATGGTCGGCCAGATTAATGGTGAAATCTTATAAGTTAAAAGAAATTAAGGCTTTGTTAGATTTAAATCTCAATAACTATGAAAAAAATTACTTGATTTATTTCATAGCCGAAAATTTAAGTTACAATCAAAAACAAGATCCAGAACTAGCCAATCAAATCAAAGCACAACAGCTACATCAGTTATTGATTAGTAAACTTATTCATTTTGATTTTATTGATTCATGTTACCGAGATGCCATCAATTGTCTGATAGAGGTGGTAGACTCAAACGAAAATGAACTCTTTTATCATTCTATATTATTAATTTTTGATTGTTTTAGTTTGAGCATCCCTCATATTTTAGATCGCTTAGAAAGAATGGAGGAGTTAAGTAAGGAAGCAACCCAGTGGGAAGTTAATCCTTATGAAGTTTTGAGATTAATCTATTTAAAGATAAAAGGCATTCAGGTAAACGAAAGCGAAGTTTTAGATATTATAGAAGGTTTCAAGGCTAACCAATATCCTGTGTACCCCGATACGTTGCCAAACATTAAACAGGTAATAAATATATTGCACGTACTGTTAACCAATATATTTTATGGCTCCGCAGATGAAGTTCCTAAAATTGTGAGAGCAACATTTAGGTCTTTCCCGAGATTACTTAAGACAAGAAAACTCTTTTCAGGCTATCTCTTAAACCTGATGGCTCAGGCTAGTGCAAGGGTAAATCTAGGTAAAAAGACAGATCAAATGGAAAACATTTTGGTAAAATTATATGGTGATGGAAGAATAAAGCAAACACTTTATGCGCAATCTGTATTGTTATCCTTTAAGGCTGAGCAAAGCAAAAACAGAAAGGAATATAACCTTGCTTTGCAGTATGCAGAAGAATGTTTATTGATCTACAGGAGGAATGAACTTGCTTTAAATGAATTGGTAATTTACAACCTTATCATAGAGATATACACAGAGCTTGGTGATAAAGCTAAAGTTGAAGAATATAATTATAAAAAAGCTTATCTACTAGAACGAAAAGAAATAACAGCACCTATTTTTACCCTAACATCTTTTATAAATTAAGGCAAAAAAAGGGAGGTTTAAAACCTCCCTAAATCGACTATTTTTTGGTAACCTTAAATTCTGTTCGTCTGTTCAGTGCTCGTCCTTCGGGATTATCTTTACCTTTTGCCAACTGGTTTGGCGCAACAGGCATGGTAAAACCATAACCTTTACTAGTCATCCTTTCTGGCGCAATACCTTTGCTCACCAAGTAATCAACACATGATTTTGCTCTACGCTCAGATAGATCAAGATTATATTCTGTCGTACCGATATTATCTGTATGGGCGCCTAATTCTATCTCGATATCTTTGTTATCTACCATGATATCGTACAAATGGTTGAGGTTTACTTTTGATGAATCGGTTAATTCTGCGCTGTCAAACTCATACAAGATGTTCTTCAAAACAATTGGTTTCTCTGGTATTTTATCTAAGCATAATTCTCCATTTAAAGTATCTATAGCCACTAATTGTTGTAAACCATAATTTAGGTTTTTAGCGAAATACAAACGTTTAGTTGCATTTAGGTGGAAACCCCTATTTGAAGTAATGCCGAAACTATAATTTCCATTTGCATTTGTAGTGGTGGTCATTTCACCTAGGTCTTCGCTTGTTAAAACTACCTTAGCACCTTCCAATGGTTTTTTACTTTCGCAATCTATCAGCTTTCCATTTACCGTTAGGATATCTTTTTTTACGTGGAAAATTTCTAAACAGCAAACCGATTCTCTGTCTGAACTTACATAACCCTCATTGTCTTGGTCATCTAATGGAGTAAAATATAAATCATCCTTAGCGGAGTTAAATGGATAGCCAAGGTTTTTTGGAGTTGTCCAATTGTTAAAATCACCTTGGGTTTCATAAAAATCGAACCCACCCATCCCAACTCTTCCATTGGTGCTAAACATTAATTTTTTAGTTTTAGGATTAAAATATGGTGCTTGATCATCTCCTTTTGAGTTTATTTTATCACCTAGATTCATCGCGTTGCCAGTGGTGCCATCTGGTCTCATTAATGCATACCATAAGTCGTACTTGCCAGAACCACCTGGTCTATCCGACGAAAAAACAAAGTATTTGCCATCCTTAGTTACATAAGGTTGCATAGAGTTAAAGCCGTTAACATTGATTTCTCCTCCCAGAGAAACTGGATCTGACCACTCTCCTGTTGCACTTTTACGGGAAATATAAATACTTCTTATCTTTTCATCTTTATTTGTCCACGCCGTAAAATACATCGCATTCCCATTCGGATGTAAAGTTGGTGCAGCAACTTCCATTTCTTTAGCATTAACTGCAACCTTACTCACACTGACTCTTGCGGTGTCTGTATTTACCTGAGCAGTATAAATTGCATTGATGTAGGGAGTAGCCTTTTTAACGACTTTGTTCTCATTAACGCCAGCTAAAACTTCATTTTTGCCAGCAACCATTTTCGGTCTAGATGAGGTAAAGTAAAAAGTACTATTTAATAAAGCCGTTGCATAATTAGAACCAGAGGTGTTTACGTTTGCAGGTAATTTTGCTAATTTATATAACCGAGGATATTTGATCTCGTTCAGAGCAAACTTACAAGATTCGATTTCCGATAGGGCTTTTTCTTTATAACTGTCATTAATAGGATATTTTTTAATGAAAATCTCATAAGCCATGATCGCTTCCTCAAACCTTAAATTAGAGCGAAGGCAATCGCCATACCAAAAGCCACTTAAAGCATATTTCGGATTGGTAAAATTGTTAGCTATCGCATACCACTTTTCTGCATCTTGAAAATTCTTGTATAACCTTAAGGAAGTAGCCAATTGGAATACTGAATATTCATAGTCTTCTTTTTTAGGACTTTCTTCTAATACCTTTTTCTCAAAGCCATAGGGAACAACAAAGCCAAGACTATCTGGCGATATTTGCAATGCTTTTTTATAATATTCTGCCGCAGCATAATACTCCTTGTTTAAAAAATAAACGTCTGCTACTCTTTTACTATCAGCTGAAACAAATTGCGCTTTTGCAAATGAAAAGCTTAAGAGGAAGAGGAAAATTGTTTTTAAGTAACGCATATTTATGGGGATTAAAGTCTAGGACAGTAAAAACTTGGACCAACAATACCTTTCCTACTGGTAAATGAAATTGATAGTTCTAAACCACCCTTGCTACCAGTTGCTCGATTCAATTGCGATGTATTAAAATCATAACTTACACCAAAAACCATACTCTTGTGATGTAGGCCTAAAAAGGCGATTGCCGAATCCTCAACTCTGTAATTTGCCCCAAAAAGCAAATCAGATTCTGTACTTAACATCAATTGAGCATACGCACCACCTGCTATTTCTTGGGCATCACCTTGTTTAAGATAGATGAAGTTCGGCGTGATATCTAACATGTAATTTACCTTAACCCTTGCACCACCATGTCCGGTAAATCGCATTGGCAAGCGAGCATCGCCACCAACAAATTTATCTTTGGGTCTGGTAAGGTGAGAAACACTCGCACCAAAAAATGAATTGACATTAACATTTCCTCGTCCATCGAAATACATTACCCCAAAGTTTACATCTGGTGCTAAATAACCAGAGGATGAGATATCTTCATTCATCCCCATGGAAGGATCATAACCTAAAATTGGGTTGTATTGACTACCAAGGGTTATTTTAGAAGGGTCGAAACTTTTGTTTAGCACACCAGCTTGTAATCCAAAGTTTACAACTTGGTCTCCTTCCCTACCAAAACGGATGCGATAAGCAGCAGATGCCAATGCATTTAGTTGATTGTAACCAATTTCTCCGGCACGTTGATTAATGATCATTGCACCTAGAGCAAGATTTCTGGTTGGTGCCATATCAAAAGAAGCACCTCCCGTTAAATAGCCATTACCCACATTTGCCCATTGCTGTTTTGCATTTACGTTAACCCTATAATCTCCATCTGTTACGCCGGTTAATGCTGGATTTAACCATAATGGATTTGCATAATATTGAGAGAAATGTGGATCTATTTGAGCGATTGATTCTTTAGCACAAAGACTTAGTCCTAATGCCAACATAAATATTTTAAAGTATTTCATTTTTTTCATTTTTAGGTTAGACATTATCTTAATAAGGTTACGGTGCCTTTAAACGTTTTGGTAGTACCATCGTTAAAGGTGACATCGATGTTGTACACATACACACCATTAGGTTGTAAATTCCCTTTGTACCTTCCATCCCATCCATTATTGATAGATAAAGATTCGTACAAGAATTCTCCCCACTGATTGTAAATCCTCATCTTAAACTTAGACACCAGATTTCCGTAGGCATAGAAAATATCATTCTTACCATCGCCGTTTGGCGTAAACGTATTCGGCACGTATAACTCATTATTGAATGGATTGTCTGCCGTGCCAGTAACTGGCGTAGAATTTGCACTCGTTTGGCAATCTAAACTACCTTTTGCTCTCACCACAACAGTTACACTTTGACCCGGCTGCAAACCTGTAACTACATGAGTTGTTCCGTTAGCACCTGAAGATGGAGCAAACCAGGTTGTACCATTGTTAGTAGATACCTCATAAGCGGTTGCGCCTGTAACAGTACCCCAAGCAAAGGTTACACTATTTGCAGTTTTAGATTGAGCAGTAACTACTGGTGTAGCTAGTACAGGCAATACGGTAACTGTAATTGCAGTTCTGGTATTACTTGGGCAACCGCCAGTTTTTGAGATGCTTTCAACATAATACGTTGTAGTTGCCGCTAATATTGGTGTGGTAAATGAATTACCTTCAAATAATGAAACGCCTCCAGAGCTGCTAGCGTACCATCTGTAAATCAAGTTTGCATCTGGGTTGTTTACATTTAACGTAGCAGTACTACCCGAACAAATTGGATTATTAGTTGCAGCTATCGAGGCTGGCGCCAAAGGTATTGGCATGGCGTTGATGGTTACTGATGTTCTTGCGGTAGATAGACAAGAACCCGCCGCAGCCTCTACATAATAAGTCACATTGGCTGTAACAACCGGTGTGGTAAAATTAGCTCCAGTACCTACAGATGTAGCGCCGTTTGCTGCTGTATACCAAGTATAATTAACTCCACTTTGTGGATTGGTTACACTTAATGTTGTTGTATTACCAATACAAACACTAACATTACTTGCTGCTACGGTTGGCGCCGTTGGTCTTTGCGTAACATTTACAGTTACCAGCACTCTTCCACTAGCATTTGCACAACCCGCGGCACTTACTGCCTGAACATAATAAGTTGTACTTGTATTTAACACTGGAGTTAAATAGCTAGCACCAGTGAATAGAAGTGTGCCGTTTGTTGCTGCATTATACCACTCGTAATTTACACCTGTTTGAGCATTCTCAACCGTTAAAGTGGTGCTGCTTCCAGCGCAAATGTCTCTACCAGTGTTTGCCACAACAGGGTTAATCGGTTTAGCATTTACAGTTATTACAACAACTTTTGCATTACCTGCCGCATTTTCACATCTATTATCGCCTTTTATAGTTACATAATAAGTAGTGGTTGCACTTAGAGCAGGAGTTGTGTAAGCAGATCCTACAAAAACAACATTGGTTAAGGTAGAATTGCTATACCAAGTATAAATTGGATTGGTTACTGTTGTTGTACTTGCTGTTAGCGTTGTAGTGTTGCCTTCGCAGATTGAAGTTGTACCATTAACTGATAAATCTGATGCAGTTGCAATTGGTTTAACGGTGATAGTTATAGGTTTTGCGTTTGCTGCTGTGTTTTCACATTTGTTAGTACCCTTTACAGTAACATAATAAGTAGTGGTTACACTAAGTGACGGAGTTGTAAAGTTTGGCCCAACAAAGACAGCAGTTGTTAGCGAAGCATCACTATACCAAGTGAATATTGGATTAGTAACCGTTACACTGCTTGCACTAATGGTAACCGCACCAGAACCACATACTATCGTTGGAGTAGTCAAGTTAATATCGGCGGCTATTGCCCCCATATTCACGGTAACAGTTACATTTTTAGCAGTTGACGAAGTGCTTGCACATCTGTTATCGCCACTTACTGTTACATAATAAGTTTTAGTTGCAGTTAAGTTTGGTGTAGTAAATGAAGCACCCACAAACGAGACTGAAGTTAAACTTGCATCGTTATACCAAGTGAAAACAGGATTAGTTACCGTAGTTGTACTTGCCACTAAAGTTGTTGATGTTCCTTCACATACCGTTGCATTGCTAACAGTGATGTCTGAAGCCGTTGCAACTGGCTTAACCGTGATTGAAATGACCTTCGCGTTTGCCGGTGCATTTTCACATTTATTGTTTCCTTTTACAGTTACATAGAAAGTGGTATTGGCAAACAGTGGTTGGCTTGTAAATGATGACCCCACGAAAATCGAGTTAGTTAAAGCCGCATCAGCATACCAAGTGAACACCGGATTAGTTACCGTTGGACTTGTTGCAGTTAAAATTGCTGAAGAACCTGCGCATGCGGTAGCATTGCCGTTTACTATAATGTCTGTCATCCCCGCCAAAGCATTTACAGTTACGGTTACTACTTTCGCATTTGCAGGTATATTTTCGCATCTGTTTGTACCCTTTACGGTTACATAGAAATTAGTAGTGGTATTTAAAGGAGGTACTACATAGGTAGGACCAACGTAGGCAACAACCGTTAATGATGCATCGCTATACCAAGTAAATACAGGGTTAGTTACTGTAAAGCTTGATGCCATTAAGGTAGTGGAGTTACCAGCGCATATTGTTGAATTTGTTAATGTGATATCTGCAGCTGTTGCATAACCTTTAACAGTAACGGTTACTACCTTAGCATTGGCAGGTGTGCTTTCGCATTTATTATCACCTTTAATAGTAACGTAGTAAGTTTTATCGGCGGTTAAAGCTGGTGTTGCATAAACGGCACCTACAAAAGCAACGGAAGTTAAACTAGCATCGTTGTACCAAGTAAATATTGGATTAGTTACTGTAGTAGAACTAGCATTTAATGTAGTATTTGAACCACTACATATTGTGGTGTTACCACTTATTACAATATCTGAGGCTGATGCCAGAGGATTAACCGTTATGGTTATTGCTTGTGCATTTCCAGCCGTATTTTCGCATTTATTATCGCCTTTTACAGTTACATAGTAAGTGGTACTTGCACTTAGCGCCGGTGTAACAAACGTTGTACCTGTAAACGCTACATCTGTTAAGGCTGCATTTCTGTACCACGTAAATACTGGGTTGGTTACGGTTGTTGTACTGGCAGTTAAGCTTACAGTTGAACCAGCGCAAATTGTGCTTACACCCGCTAAGTTGATATCTGCAGCTGTTGCTGGTAGATTAATAGTTATAGTAACCACTTTCGCATCAGCTACTGCATTTGCACATTTGTTTGTTCCGCTAACTGTTACGTAATAGGTTGTTGTAGCAGAAAGTGCAGGGGTTGTAAATACAGCACCCGTGAAAACAACATCAGTTAATGCAGCATTTCTATACCAAGTAAATATTGGACTTGTTACCGTTGAACTAGTTGCTGTTAATGTTGTGGTATTTGAGCCACAAACAGCGATGGTGCCGCTAACTTGAATATCTGCGGCTGTAGCTGATGGGTTAATGATAATCGTAATTTTTGTACGAGCTGCATTTGCACAGCTACTTCCCTTTACAGCTTCAACGTAGAAATCATAAGTTCCTGCTACCAAATTCGCAGGCGTAGTGTAATTAGTATTGTTTAAAACCAATACATTTCCATTGGCATCATACCAATTAAAGGTAATTCCTGCTACAGGTTGCACGCCAAGTGTAACTGGCGAACCCAAACAAGCTCTTGCTGGATTGCCTGCAAGTGCCACAGGTGGAGCTGGAGGAGCGATAACAGTAACCACAACTTTTGTTGGTGCACTTTCGCAACCATAAGCAAATGCTTTAACATAAAAATTATAAGTTCCAGCAACCAAAGAAGTTGGTGTATTAAACGTTACTCCATCAGCTTGATAAGTAGTTTCTAAATACCATTTATAAATTACGCCTGCCTGAGGATTTAATACGCTTAACGTTGCCGAAGTCCCCTGACAAGTGCTTGCGCTTGCCGCAGCAACTTTAGGTGCAACGTTTATACGTTGTGCATAATCAAAGTTTACCGAAGTTAGAGCGCCAATTAAACCAGAGTTTAATCTTACTTCTACACCATCAAACGGCAAAGTTGGTACATAAGTTAAAATGATAGCACTTCCATCACTAAGTAATTCTAAATTAATTAATGGATTGTTAACCACCATTGCATCAGCATTGCTGGTAGCACCATTATAAGTTGTTACACTTAAACTTGGCAATACGCCTAGCGATAACAGTTTTCCTGGAGATGATATTTTAACTCTTAAGGTATCCCCTACGTGAGATAATCCGCCAGCAAAACCAACTCTTTGGAAAACTGATGCACCAAGTGCACCTACTGGCATTAATAAACTTGAACCAGTTTGTGTGTTATTGTCAATTGCTAAATTAGGATTTGACACCCCAGCAAATAAGGCTACACCGGTAACTCCATCAGCTAATGCTACAGTTGCTGCACCACATGGCGTAGTAATTGGAGTGCCATTTGGCGTAACTGTAATGGTAACCGATGCACGAGCAGAAGCTGGACAAGGACCTGGGACAACGGCTTCTACAAAATAAGTTGTATTGACTGTTAATGCAGGGGTAACATAAGTTGCACCAGTATATAAAATAGTTGCCGACCCAGCACTTGCATACCAGTTAAATATAGCACCCGAAGTACTTGAACTTGCAGTAAGCACTGCTGGAGAACCTTCGCTAACCGTAACGGCAGCAGGAGTTACAATTGGCATATCTACAGATCCTACAGTAATAGTTGCGGTTGCCCTTGCAGATGTTCCGCAACTGTTAACCGCTTCTACCGAGTAAGTGGTATTTGCTAACACTGCTGGGATGGTGAAACTTGTTCCGTCCATTCCGGCTTGATAGATGCCACCAGCATTATACCATTTATAAGTAATGCCAGCAACTGGATTTTTAACTTCCAACAAGACATTATTGCCAGCGCAAGTATTTACATTGGCAAACAATAATACCGGTACCGTTGGCAATGGAGAAGCAGTGATATTAACTACAGTTCTAGCGCTTACACAGTCAGAACCATTGCTAGCTGCTACAAAATATTTGGTATCAACCGTAATTGCAGGAGTAGTAAAACTTATTCCGTCTTTACC
>SEDG01000265.1 GCA_004295885.1 Pedobacter sp.
GGTCGCCCATTTGGCAAAAGTTTGTGTCACGCTTGGGGCGCTAGTCCGATTTATTTATTAGGTAAGTATTATTTGGGTGTTAAGCCTACTTCAGCAGCTTATCAAACTTATGTGATTGAACCAAATTTAGGCGGATTGGAATGGATGGAAGGGAAGGTGCCAACCAACAATGGAGAAATCGCTGTTTCAGTTAGTAAGAAAGAAATAAAAGTAAAAGCAGCAGAGGGTGTGGGTAAATTGAGATTTAAAAGCACTATTAAGCCTCTTGTAAACGGAGGCGATGTGAAAGAAATCTCAAAAGGTTTGTATGAGGTAACGATACAAAAAGGAGTGGATTATTTGGTGAAATATCAGGGATAAAAGTTTAATAAACCGTCTTTTCGAACTGCAAATTTTATCGTCATTGCAAACGAGGAACGAGGAGAAATCTGCAAGCTATTGATCTCTGCCAAATTGGAGCTACTGGCCAAGAAAGTTAAAGATTTCTCCCAACGTCGAAATGACGCGAAAGGTTTAGGATTTTACAACCCTGAAACTCCAATCCTTTGGTCAATTTTTTTTAACACAATTATTATTTCATAGTTCTTTATAATTCAAGATATGGAGAGACTAAATCTCCACATATTCAATTTTAACTACATCGCCATAGCTACTCACCTGTTTATATTTATTCATAAATTTATAATCGCTTTTAGTTTCTACAACAACATTATGGTCATCTTTCCAATACATCTTAATTGGTAATTTCTCTCCAATTGCAGTATATATTGAACCGAAGCCACCTTTTAAAGAAATATTGATGTAAGTTAGTGCTTGCTCGCCCTTGCCACTAAATTGTAGGTGTAATTTATTAGTACCATTCGGAGCAATTGCTTCTGCCAATAACCAATTCTTATTACTTTCTCTTAAATATTCTTCATAGTCTTCTTCAGCTATTGTCCAGCTTTTTTTTCCTTGGACTATCAAGTTGAATTTTTCTGTAATTACATCTTCATCCTGCAATAAATCATTTAAATAAGATTCACGTTTGGCTTGTAAATTATTGAGATTAATAATTTTTTCTTGTTCGTCTATATTTTCGGCATAAGCGTTTATGAAATCTTCTACCAAATAAACATCGTTATCATCTATTCTACCTTTTTTTATAATTGGAAGGACAGCGGTCTTAAATGTTTCAAATAAATCTATCTCGTAATTTGTATTTTTTTTAATGTATTTATTAAATACTTGATCATTACGACTTCTTAAAATAGAAGTGTGCATTTCAAGCCTCCGTTTAATTTGTTTTGATCTGGATTTCTCTATATCTATTTCGGTTTGTTTTAGATCTTGTAAATACCATTGTTTTGAAGGGCTGTAATCATCAAATACCATATCGCGTGAATGATATTCGATCAAATAATTTAGCGTAGCTAACAGTAAGATTTTATTACGTTCCCTCTCTTCTCTTGTGTAAGCCATTTTTGAATGATTCTTTGTCTTGCTGGCAAAAGGCGCCTTTAGGAGTTACAACCCTAAAACCCCAATCCTTTGCTCAATTTTTTTAACACATTTATTAGCTTCAGCTAATATCTCATCGTTCTTTATATTTTTATTAATATTTAAAGTGCTTAACATTGAGATGGTTAAACAAGCAATTATTCCATTGGTGCTATGTTTTCCTATCGGAAGTGAAATATCTGAAACACCTTCTGCTAAATCACTGGGTTTAAAATAAGCTCCAGTTTCTTTGATGTTGGCTAAAGACGCTAAAAATTCGTCCCTTTTAGGTTTTGGATATTTCTTGTAAATCGGATTAGCTTTTAAAACAGTGCTTCGCTCTGCTTCATTCATATAAGCCAATAAAACTTTACCAGAGGCAGTTAAAGGCAATGGAAATAGGTTTCCTTCTTCAATAGAAAGTGCAATTGGACCTGGACTTTTTGCATGGATAATTACCATAACTTGATTCATATACAAAATGCTCAAGTGGCAAGATTGTCTAACGGTATCAGCCAATTCTTCTAGAGGAAATTGTGCGGCTTTTCTCAATTCATCTACAGGAGAGTGGCGATGCGAAAGATAAAAAAGCTTTAAAGATAAGCGGTATTTGCCCGAAACTTCATCCCTTAAAATGTAGCCACGGCTCTCTAAACTCATCAACATCCTGTAAATTTCATTTGGAGTTTTATCAATTCCAATCGCAATTTCAGATTGCGAAAGGGGAATTGATTGGGCTGAAAGGTATTCTAATATATCAAGTCCCTTATCGAGAGCAGGAGCCTGATATTTTGATTCATTCTCGTTCATTATGCCAGTAATATTTTATAGTTAGTTTTTCAAACATACAAAATGCTTTGTAATTAATTATTTTTCAAGATAGGTAAATTTTTTAGCTATAAAAATTTTCATATTTAAAAAAAACATTTATATTTGAATTGAGGCTTGAATATAATTAAAGCGTTAGCAACCAAATTATAAACAGATACTATTTGTATCGCATAGCGATTAAATATTAGCAGCAACCAATGCTAATTTATTTAAAAAATGAACAGAATTTTAGCAGCTTTCTTATTCTTTGCAACTGCAATTCCCAGTTACGGACAGCAATTAAAAGTTGTTAATTTAACTTGCGAGTATCGAACAAATCCATTAGGGATTGATGTTGTTCAGCCTGCTTTAAGCTGGAAATTGCAGTCTTCACAATTCAATGTTCTTCAATTTGCTTATCAAATTTTAGTAGCAGATAACTTGGCTGACTTAAAGAACAACAAGGGCAATATCTGGGATTCAAAAAAGCTCGTGTCCAATCAATCTATTCAAATAAAGTATAACGGATTAAAGCTTTTATCAACCAAAAAATATTATTGGAAAGTTAAGGTTTGGGGTAATAAAGGTACGTCTGCTTGGAGCGAACCAGCTTTATGGCAAATGGGTTTGTTGTCTGTATCAGATTGGAAAGGTGCTCGGTGGATTGCCTACGACAAAATTGCAGATTCAAATCAAAGCAATCTTTGGGTAGATGGGACAAAAGATACTTTCAAGGGAAATAACATTCTGCCAATGTTCCGCAAAAGTTTTAGCGTTACTAAGTCGATAAAAAAAGCAACAGTTTTTATTTCTGGCTTAGGACATTTTGAAATGAGCTTAAATGGGCAAAAAGTGGGAGATGATTTTTTGGCGCCTGGCTGGACAAAATATGATAAGGAAGCTTTGTATGTAACCTACGATTTAACGAAACAACTCAAATCTGGTGAAAACGTAATTGGTGTAATGTTGGGTAACGGCTTCTATCACGTTCCTCCTGTAAGTTCGAGGTATAGAAAATTGAAATCTGCTTTTGGTTACCCGAAAATGATTTGCCGTTTGGCGATAGAATATACTGATGGCACAAGCTCAAATATCATTTCTAATCCAAGTTGGAAAACAACGCCATCGCCAATTACTTTTTCGAGCATTTATGGTGGTGAGGATTATAACGCGAATTTGGAGCAAAAAGGCTGGGATTTACCCAAAGTCGACGATAGTAAATGGAAATCAGCTTTGCTTGTAGGTGGGCCAAAATTAAATGCGCAAAAGGAAGAGCCAGTTAAGGTTTTTGAAAATTTTAGTGCGAAAACAATTCAACCTGTAGCCAATGGCGAATGGGTTTATGATTTAGGACAAAATTCATCAGCCATTATTGAATTAAAAGTTCGCGGCAAAAAGGGAGATACCATTCGCATTACTCCAGCAGAGTTGTTAAAAGCTGATGGGACAGTTACGCAGAAGAATATCGGCGGTCCGTCTTACTTCGCTTACATTTTAAAAGGCGACCGTTTAGAAACTTGGCGACCGAAATTCATGTATACTGGTTTTCGCTACTTACAAGTAAAAGGTGGCGTTCCATTGGGAAAAGAAAATCCATCAAAAAAAACTGTTATAGAAGATTTAAAAGGTCTTCACATCCGCAATGCGGCAACAACAGTTGGAAGTTTTAACAGCTCAAATGATTTGTTTAATAAAACATTTACGTTAATAGATTGGGCAATTAAAAGCAATATGGTAAGTGTTTTTACCGATTGTCCGCACCGCGAAAAATTAGGCTGGTTAGAAGAATTACACCTAATGGGAAGTTCGGTTCGTTACAATTA
>SEDG01000021.1 GCA_004295885.1 Pedobacter sp.
AAAAAGGATATCGCCAACTATCTACACATCAATTATTCTCATTACGTAAAAATGAGCAATTATATCCCATAAGTTTGGATTTCCATATTAATTTCATTGGATTTCCAAAGTTGCAACCCAATGTTTTACGCCGAGATTTGGTGTAAGACATTTAGATATGGGAGCCGCTAAAAAACGTTATCTGCCAATTATTTTCTACAGCCTAATCGCTTTACTGGTTTTACTTTGGACTTATAGCTCATTGAGCAAGCTGATGGACTTCAAACTTTTCAAGTCTCAATTGGAAGGCCAATCCCTAGGAGCATTTACAGCTTCCTTAGCTTGGGCGGTACCCATGTGCGAATCGATCGTGTGTTTGTTGCTTCTTTCTAAGGCTACAAGGACAATGGGTTTGTGGCTATCCATCATTTTGCTCATTTCATTTACTGCCTACATCAGCTTAACGCTAATGGATTACTTTGAAAAAAGACCCTGTAGCTGTGGTGGCGTCTTGTCTGGCATGAGCTGGAACACCCACCTGTTATTTAACCTCTTTTTCATTGCGGTTAATGGGCTCGCCTTATGGTTAGTTAAAAAAATAGTCCCTGTGCAACCTAATTTATTGGAATAAAATACGTTGCTGGATCAGCCATTTGGCCATCGCTTGGCTTGCAATGCCTAAGCGCTTTGCAAGTTTAAGCACCATGCGGTGCGCCATTGGCTTTATGCCTAAAATTTAACATAAGTTGTGCCTAAAACTCTGGGAGTTGAAAGGCTCAGGTTTCGGGCCTACCAAAATGGCTCAAATAACGTTTAATTTTTTACCAACTTTTTAGCTGTTTGTTCAAATGCAATAAAACAGCAACTACAATGCAAAATTTAAAAAAAGTAATGCCTTTAATGGCTTTAGTATTAGGAATGGGTTTAGTATTTAGCCAAAGTGCGTTTAAAAGCACTACGGCCGTGAGGTATAAATACTTGAATAATAACGAGACTAACATCAATCAGCCAAGTTCTTGGCAAGTAATTACCAGCAGCAACGAACCAAGTTGTGATAATGGTGAACAACTTCCATGTGTAATAGAAGTAGATGGCTCGTTAAGTACCTTTTTAATAAATCACCCGACAGCTGCTGACATCTTAGACGCACCAGAAATGAAAAGTTCTAAAAGTGAGCTTTAATATTTAAACGTAAAATGGGCAAGGATAATCTTGCCCATTTTTTTAGTAAGAATTTTGAGGCATCCCACTCAAAGCAATCACATCATCAGGTATTGGCAATGCAAAGCCCTTATCATTGGGTAACAACAAGTATTCTTTAATACCCACCACCCGTTTTAGGCTAATTCCCGCCCCCATTACATTCAATCTCTTAATATCCATCCACCTCAGCCCCCTAAACAACAATTCCTTTCTTCTCTCCCTTAACGCCCAATCGATAACCTGTTGTTTATTGGTGCTTTGCAATGCCTGGAAGGTATTGGTCTTGTACCGTTTCTTCAGTAATGTATTTAAGTCTGCTAACGCTTCTTGTATCCGACCCATTCTCGCTAAACATTCTGCTCTCATTAAATAAACCTCATCCGTTGCCACGCCACTAAAGGGATTTACCGTGCCTTCGTAACTTCCCTTAAAGCCAAACGTTCCGTTGTTGTTATTCTTGAAAAACACTTGAGTCCTCAAGTCGTTGGCTTCAAAAAGCGCTAGTACTTCAGGGTTTACCTTTGCCCTAGCATTGTTCAGCAAGCCACTAGGGTAAAAGCTATCGTGCAAGATCTCCATATTAAATTGAGGTACTGGATAGGCAGCGCTTGCACTTAGCGTATTAAAGTCTAATAAATCTGCCTTCAATTTCAAGCTTGCATCTGCAGCAGCAAACGCCTCCTCATATTTGTTCATACTCAGATAAGCTCTCGCCAACATGCCGTAAGCGGCAGGTTTGCTTGGTCGCATTACGTGTACCTGGGTGTTTGGCAGTTCTTGTACCGCTATAGTTAACTCTGCGATAACCTCGTCGTAGCCTCGTTGTACAGACGATCTTACGGAAGGTTCGTTAAAATCTATGCCAGAACGAAGTGGGATCCCTATATCCTGTGCCGCAGTTGTTGAATTATAACTAGGGGCATAAGCAAACAAAGTCTTAAGCAAACTCTTAGCTCGGTAATAATGTGCGATACCATTGACATTATGCCACTGAACTTCATTGCTATTGTTTTTTTCGATCTCAGCCAGTATTGCCAAGACACTATTCGCCCGGTAGAGCGCCCGGTAATTGTAAAACCATTCATTTAAGGTTGATGCATAGATATTACTCTTTTGCCAAGTATACATTCGCTGATTTTGCTCACTCTGCGTGGCATAGTCTGCATCGGTCAAGTAATATTCCGTAGAGCTGGCCTCTGGCGTTACCCCATCTACAAAATTTAGCACATTATAGTGATCTAACAACGCTTGGAGGTCTGCCAGTGTGGTAGGTGTAGCGAGCCTGGAATTAGGTTTTTCGTCTAGGAATTTTTTGCAGCCCAAACATAAAAACAGCGCTAGTAATAGTGGTAGTTTAATATTTTTCATTTCTTAAATTGTTAAGGTTAAAAGTTGCTCCTTAAGCCAAAGGTTAAGTTTCGGGGACTTGGAACATTAGGGTAATCTGGATCAATGCCTGCTTTATTGGCACTCCATAATATACCTAGGTTATTAGCGACTATAAAAAAGTCTGTCTTTAAAGGCAAAAAGCCATAGGTTTTTTTAGGTTTTAGCGAATAGCTCAGATTAACGTATTGCATTCTCACGTGATCGCCCTTTAAAACGGTAGCAGTTGAGCCTGCATAAAAGGAATCCCTGTTATTATTTACTGGATAAGCCATACTTGGCACCGTAGTGATCAATTCATCACCAGGACGTTGCCAACGCTTGTTAAAATCGCCATCAGCTTGCCTTCGGTTAAACAGGTTACCATAATAAATGGTGTTCTTCCTAAAATAATATCCCAATTTATAGCTCAACCTAATGTCTATTGTCCAATTTTTGTAGCTAAAGCTATTGCCCACGGCGCCTATTTTTGTGGGTAACGCAGATCCATGGTATACCATTTCATTGACAGTTACATTGGAACCAATTAAATTGGCATAATCCTTAGACACCTGCCCATTCAAGTTACCCAATGGATCACCCGTTAACGGGTCTAATCCAGCAAAGGGAAAGGAGAGCATGGCAAAAACGGGCTTGCCCACAATGCCCGCAACCCCAACGTTGCCATTGACATAATTACTGCCCTGTATGCTACTCTGGTAATTAGCCAGCACTTCGTCCTCATAAAAATTGAAAAAGAGATTGGTTGCCCACTTCAACTTACCCGTTGTGTTTAAACTGCTCAATTCTATATCCACACCTTTTGCTGCAATTATAGCCGTGTTTCTGATTACGCTTGTACCGATACCAGCAGTGTAGTCTATCGGACTGTTGCCAAACAAATCGGTAGATTTTTTATAGTAGTATTCGACACTTCCCCTTAGGCGGTTTTGCTTGAGGGCAAAATCTACCCCGACATTTAACATCTTTACTCGCTCCCATTTCAGCTCGGGGTTGGCATAATTATTATAAGCGGCATACGGTTGCAGGGTATAGGGAGAAATACCATTGTACACGATGGTGGTAAGCGCTGTTAATCCAGGATCCGTGTTACCACTTGCTCCGTAACTTGCCCGCAACTTAAGGTAAGGTAAAAAAGAAAGGTGGTAAAAGTTTTCGTTGCTGATATTCCAGCCGGCACCCAGGCTAAACAATGGGTTCCAAAGGTCGTTAGTCTTTAAACCATAAAGATTAGAGGCATCTCGTCTGGCACTTAGGGATAGTATGTATTTCTGATCGTAAGTATAGGCGGCATTTGCAAACAGGGAAACAAAGCGATTCGTGGTTTGCTTCAATTCATCTTTATATGGAATAAAAGCGCTGCTTCCGGTTACAAATGTCTTGTAAGCATTTACGTAATCAACAGGAGTACCCACTAGCGTGTTCTCGTTAACTCCATACAAGGTATTACCAGCTAAGTCATTCACTGTGCTCCTTGCTTCTGCACCGGCCAAAGCATCAAAAGAGTGCTTGCCAAAAGTTCTGTCAAAATCTAGTTGCAACCTGCCTTGGTGGCTGTTTAAAATATTGGATGAGCGGTTATGGATTTCTCCATAGGGCAAGTTTCTTTTTAATACACCGGCGGCATCAATAACGCTAAACTGATTAATCAAGCTTCTTGTACTGTAAGCATTCACTCCATTCACGTTATTTGATTCTTGGTCTTGTTGCTGGTATTGATAGTTAAGACTAAGGCGCAATCCTTTTAACAACTCATATTCAGTACCTAAGTTGGCAATGATACTTTGCAGGCCAGTAGTTGTCTCGGTAGCTTTATGATCCGTCATCGGGTAATAATTCCAATCTAAGAGCTTCCCATTCCCGGCAGTTGCTAAATAAGGGAGCCGAAAATCCTTAATCACTGCTAATGCATTACCTTGCTCATCTGCTAATTGGGTGTAAACGGGTAACGAGCCGTTGGTTGTACTCAAACCATCTAAACCTATCTTCCCACTTTTATTGTTAGCTCTGGTTAAGCTCAACTTCGCGTTTGCTTTCCACCCTTTTAGCAATTGTACATTTTGTTCCAATCTTAAATTGGTCCTGGAATAAGTTGCCGCCAATTCATTTACATTCTGATCATAACCAAAACTGGCCAGCCAACTTGCCCTTTCTCCCCCCTTGCTAAACTGCAGCGCATATTGTTGGTTTTTACCAATGCCATAAACATTATCGGTTAGCTCTGTTAACAAGCTGTGTTTGCTCAAAAAAGCGATTCGTTCATCATAGGCTGCTTGACTGATCTTTCCATCTCTCAGTGCAATCCGTAATTCTACCACCTCACTAAGTGGCGCCTTGTCTGTGGCCGTTTCCTGACTGGTATAAAAACCCTTGTCAAACAGCATGTTCTCTACCATGATGGCATCGCTACTTGACATCTGTGGTTGGTAAAAAAGATTTGGCTTTTCTGTCAATTTTAAGTTGGCATTGAAACTGACCTTAAGGGCTTGGTTTAACGTTGCCTTTTTTGTAGTGATAACAATTACGCCATTACCTGCCCTAGCACCCCAAATGGAGGCTGCCGCTGCATCCTTTAAAACAGTGATGTGTTCAATGTCATTCGGGTTAATTAAACCAAGGTCTCCATCATATGGAAAATTATCCAATATAATCAGCGGTGTGCGAGGCCCTCTCAAAGTGCTCAAACCCCTAACCATTACCGCTTGGAGTTCGTTTACCTTCGCCTGCATCACGATTACTAGAGTAGTTGGATGAGGGAGCGTAATGAGGGTATCAATAGGCTTATAATTGAGGTGCCTGATCTGCAGGAGCACCTTGCCATTGGGCAAACTTAATGTAAACTCGCCGTTGGCATTGCTTTGCCACTTATCTGCACCAGCAAGGGAGAGGTTAACATTGGCAATGGGTTGTTGCCTTTCGTCGTATATTTTACCATTTATAGTATTTTGGGCAAATCCCTGAGAGATAAACAGGTGGAATAGCCACAGGAGCATTAATTTTTTTTTCACGATAGTTAGGTTTAGTTTTTCGGTTGATTTGCAATTTTTGCTTTTCTGGCGGCACGGATGGCGGCTAGCCGTTTACTGTTGTCGATCACAGTTTTAATGGCAGCAGCGTTTGTAAATTCTGCACTGGTAATGGCCCTTACCTCGCCATCGATGATCCAGATGTTCTGCGGCAGCACGTTCGGTGCAAAAAGCTTGATTAAGCTGGTATCGCTAACCACCGTAGGCAAGGTATAATTTCGATAGGGTAAGGTTTTAGCAGCAAATAGGTCTTCAATCTTCGCTGGGCTATCCTTATAGGAACTTGGATTAACGAGCAAAATCTTTAAACCCTCTAAACCTGCAGCCTGGAGGGCTTCGAGTTCTGGAAACTTGACAATACAACTGGCACACCAAGTTGCCCAGTAATCCAGAATGAGCAAACCATCCTTGTAAGGTAGAAGGGATTGTTTAACATATCTACCGTTTTGGAAGATCATATGTTCCTGTTGCCAAAAGTTGTTGGGTAGTTTGGAACCCACCTTTAAGGGCTTTATTTCTTGCGCTTTGGCACAAAAATCTAGGCATAGCAATGCCATTACGCATATTATCGCTATTTTTTTCATTAGAATAGATGGTTAGATGTTTAAGAAAAAAGAATGGAAAAAAAGCGGGAACCACCCAGTGCTTATGATACCGGGCTTAACTGATTTAATTACAAAAAACCTATTCGTTTCATTGCTCGTATTGGTTATACGAGTCTTGATTGGCGAAGTTCACAATACATGTGAGGCTGCATACCATGATTACATTAAAGTTTCTGACGCCTTACGTTAACTTGGATTTACAACAGCCCCACATCTATTTCGATGTACAAATATAGCACAACTACACATAGATATGGGTATTAAAACTGTTGTCTTGCGTTAACGGCGTCAGATTTTGTAATCACAAGACTCTTATTAATACCTTTTTTGATAAACGAATATACAATAATCTTTAATAATTCGAAAGTATTCTTTAAAAAATATGATGAAATATTAAGAAATTATTAAGGTAACTACTTAGTGTTTAAGTTTAGAGAAAAAATATACTTTGGCTAAAAAAGCAGAATTAACTAAACTCGGTAAATATCTAATTCAGAAATCGGCAAATCGTGCGGAAATTTTTAGAAAAACCAGTATTAAGGAGTCTCGCCTAAGCCTATTAAGTAATGACCCAACAACCAAACTCACCGCTGAAGAGCTATATCTGATCGCCTTAGCACTTGATGTTGAACCAGGTGATTTTCTGAAAGCAATTTGCTATGACATTGTGCTCAATTCACCAGAGCAACAGCAACAATTAGCCGCAAAGAGTAAGAAATTAAAAAGATAGTGTTACTATTCGGCAGAAGCAAAATTGCAAAAGCCAGCATTGCAATTCATACAATACCAATAACCAATTCACCCCAAGAGTAAATTTCATTGTTTTCTTTTGGCACAAGTAGCGAGAATATGTCTGATAATGCATTTGTAATTATATTCATTTTAATCATGTTTAAAATTGTTTAAACAATGGGGATGATTAAAACCTTGAGCTAATCAGTATTTTTATTTGTTTAATCGCTTCAATACTTATCTTCGCCACTGGTTCGAACCCGGTCAATCTAGGAAGTAAATATAAAAATGGAAAATAATTTCTTTAAAAGTCTTTTTGATAGCTTTTTATCAAGGACAGTAATTACTTTATTAGGTATTGCTGGAACAATAATAACTATTTATGCGTTCCTTCAAGAACAAAAAGTTGATTTAACATATGAAATTATTGCTAATACTAATGTATTAGATTTTAATGCTGATCTAAGTAAACTGGAGGTTACTTATGACAGTACCAATTTGAAGCAGACCAAACAAAATCTAAGAATATTTACCATAAAGATCGTCAACCATGGCGACAAAGATATTCTTAAGGAGTATTATGACTTCAACGAGCCTTTGGGAATGCAAATAAAAGGTGGAAGGATAATAGAAACTCCTGAACTTATTAATGCAAGTAGTGATTACTTAAAGCGCAATCTTAAAACTAAAATTGTTGCGAACGAAAAAATCAATTTTTCTCAGGTCATCTTGGAGTCGAATGAGTATTTCATTATTAAAATTTTGGTACTTCACAAAAAAGATATAATTCCTAAAATTATTTCAGCTGGCAAAATAGCGGGGCAAAAAGATATAATTGTTATGAATGCTATAGATGTAAAAAAGGATAACAATTTCTTGGAGCAAACATTTTATGGCACGGCTTGGACTCAAGTTGTTCGCTTGATTGCTTACTTTTTCGGCTTGGTATTCATAATAGCATTCATAATAATTATTTCAACCTCCATAGATGGCTTTAGAAGAAGGCAGAAAAAAGCAAAAATCATATCCAATTTTAAGGACTTAAAATCTTATGAGTATACTAGAATGGACGATGCAATATTTGATAGATATAAGAAGGATGGGCCCGGAGCAATTAAACAAATGCAAAAATTAATAAATTCTGAAAAAGAGTTAAATGAAATGTACACAAAACTGTCAGAAGGATTAAGAAGCAAAGAATTTCGAAGATTTAGAAATAGTAAAGGAATTAGCTACCGATACAGAAGCAGTGATTGGTCTGTCATTAAGGAGATGACCAGTGATGGTGTCATTTTTAAAGATCAGAATTCGTTAAAAGTTAATCTCGCTATGAAGGATACGATTGAGAAGTTTGTCGTTTTTCTCGAACAGAATGGAGAATTTAAAGAGAATAATAATGGTTCATACACCGAAACTACGGCATATTTTGAAATGGGTGATGAAGACCCAACTGAATAGGAAATAAAGCCTTCATTGTTATTCGTATTCTCTTTCAACTCCAAATCCAATTAACTATTGTTGAGTGAAGGTAATTTTTGTGGCCCATTCGGCTTCGGTGCTGAGGGTTTCGATTGAATGGGTTTAAAAATTCTTATGGGTTCTGTCTGTTTTTTTAAAAATGATTTAATTTCATTTGAAAAAACCAAAATAATCCAAAAGAAAGCACCTAGGGTAGCGAGTAAAAAAAGGTTCCAAAAATATTTCCTTATTTTATCAGCAATTTCACCCTGCCTAATAATAATTAAAAGAAATACAAAGAAACCTAATGATGTAGCCAGGCAAAGCACAAATAGGGCAGCTTGGTATGCAGTGGCAATAAATTTAAAGTTTGCAACAGAACTCAAAACAAATGTTACTATTGTAGTAAATATTGCAATAGTTTCCATTGACTTCATCTCTTTAGCTATAATATCCTTTTTTACAGCAGTTAATTCCTTTTTCATTTCGTTTAGAGAAACAATTTCAGATTCAACATTTTCCATTATGGTCAATGAGCTGCTTATAGATTCAATAGATTTGTTAAATTCATCAAAATCCTCAATATACTTAGTTTTATCTAAAGTTAATACAAATGATGATGCAATGAAAATACTTTCAATTTCAGAACTGCCGGTTTTAATAAAGCATTCTTCAAACGGAAGGTAAAACACATAGGTGTAATTCCTTTCAGACCACGTCACATTAGCTTTATATTTCTCTATGATCATTTTACAAGTAGCAATAAGATCACGTACTTCTTTCAGATCGGTAAGAGCAGTTTTTTCCTCAAACTTCTTTTTTAAAAGTTTTGTTAGAAATCCTATTAGTTTATTTTGAGGGAAAAAATTCTTCACACCTGTTGATGACTGTAGATCTGTCACCTCATTGTACAATTTCATTATGCTATTGTAGTCTTTTCCTTCCTCTAAAAGGGAAAATTCATTATTGATGGCATAATTCACAACTATAGAATAAACAAAAGCATTATAACTATGATGCTCGCTTTTTGCGGTATCGTATCTTCTTTGAACTTCTAACCTAATTTCATTAAGTCTCTTTTGATTTTTCGAAACATCCTTAAAGTATTTAATCAATCGATGAAGTTGAAGCATCGATAAAGCTTTCAGGTCTGTATATTTCAACTGATTAAAATCATTATGGCTTTTCTGCTTCCAATCAATATCAAATTGATAATGAGAGTTGATAATGTCAACCCACGGCTTAACAGAGGCATTTGCGAGATCATGAATTCCCAATTCATGTTCTATACTGTCTTTTATCTGATAAACCGGAAATCTATTAAGATCTTTTTTTCTTAAAATCCATTTGCATAAAAGAAAATCGTTTTTCTCTTTAAGCAGGATAGAGAATCTGTTTCCTCCAAGCTTCTTTGGTTTGGTTAGATCACGTGAGTAAGTGAATAGTTCTCGATAATCAACTATGTCAGGAGTCTGATAATGATCTATTCTACTAATCATCAGATTTGCCTGTACAAATAACAGCTGCTTAATTGACACCTCGTTAAAATCTTCGTTCTCTTGTTCATCAGATAACTCCTCATTGCTTTGGCTAATATAATCTACATTAGATAACCTTGCTTTTACCGACACCCAAACGGTAAAATCTAAGTACATATTTAAAGCAACCTTTAAACATTGTATATAATTTATGTTCAGATCACTTTGCAGTTTCTCTTGAAGCGCTTCGATTGAGGGAAGAGGCTGAGGAATATTTTCTAGAGAATCCTTAATAGTATTGATTACGGCTTTAAAGTCTGCGACAGAAATATATTCTCCTATAAGTATGGACCTATTTATATAATCAAAAAAATCCTCTTTTGACTTTTCAAGTTTTAATACAAATGTAGTATAAACAGTTTCAATATTATCGATAGCCTCATCGTCAAAATGATATTCTTTATACCAACTTTCGGGGAAAGTCTCAGTAATTAACTGAATAATAAGATCTGAAGGATTGGGCACGCTTAAAAAGTGGTTAACTTGAAAAGCTTATCTTCTGCTTTAATAATCGAGAATGGTATTTTACTACTTAAACCGCCAGAATCCTTGGCAATTTTATAATACTTCTGCCAAGAGTACCAAGCATGACTAAGATTTACAAGGTCAAAAGGAGACATTTTAACTAAGAATTTGTTTGCCTCTTTAAGATATCCAATAGACGCATCAATTTCATTAGTTATTTCTGGCGCCAGCCCTTCAAACACTGCTAAGTCAGCATTTTCTAAAAGAGAAACCTTACTATTATTTATATGATAATAATTCAAAGCCCCATTCTGATTTTTAATTTCTTTATATACAGAACTTTCTACATGTCCGTAAGGTAAGGCAAAAAATTCATCAAAAACGTCCTCTAGTAAAAGGCTTTTTTTCGAAGGTTCTGAATTTGCAGCAGATACAAAAAACAGAAGTTTCAAAGACTTTAAAACGCTAAAATTATTTTCCTCTTCTCTACACCCCAATTCAGCATACCAATTAATTAGGCTTTTAATCGTATATTCAAAATATAAAAGTTTTTCTTGGCTTTGCATATATTTGTATTTGACTGAATGTACCTAAGTTAGGCTTAATAAAAAAACTTCATTTTGAAAGTTATTCACACTTGTTAGAATAAGAATTCAATATTAATTAAAGCATAAAATATGTTAGTAATTATTTTTAGCAGCTATCAAAGATAAAGTATAAACATCAAAAATACTAATTATTTTAGCAAATAATAAAACCAGCTATTACCGAGAGCTATCCATACCTAGGTAAGTCTAAATAATCGTTTTACTTATACCTAAATTCAAAATAAGTTGATTTGCTTATACAAACCAATTTACCCGTTATACAAACCTTTTTGTTTAAATAAGTTTTTTCTGGTTCAATAAACTTAGTCAGGTTTGCCCCAAGCTGGCGCAAGCGTGCCGCTTGTGCACTATTTACTCTGAGTAATTTGTTTAGCCTCCGTTAACACAATCTGCGGTTTCTCATTATACAAAACCACTTTACCAGTAATACAAACCTTTTTGTTGAGGTAAATTTTTTCTGGTTCGGTAAACTTGGCTAGGTCTGCCTTGTAAATTACAACGGTTAACAGTTGTTTAGGGAACGCTGCGCCTAGGTTAATTAACGTTAAACCATTTAATGCTCTGGTTGTGTAAACAGAATCGCAAATGGTTACGGTGTCGCCAATGTGTTTGGAGATGTCTTTTATGTCTATTTTGGTTTGGCTTTTGGCATTAATGCCGATGAATAGCAGTAAAGCTAGGAGTGTAATGTTTTTCATAATTAAAGGTAATGATAATCTACTTCTATAAGTTAGACTCTATCAACAATTTAAAAGCTAACAATCGATCTAATAAAGGTTCATTAACTTTTGTAATGGGATTATTTCTTAAAGGAGAAAAGTGGCTCTCAAGAAATTGGTTAACATTATTAACTTTTGTGGCAGGGTTTAAATAAAGAGGTGCAGCTGGCAATTCTACACTTTTAAACCATTCTTCTAGTTCTGGTATTATCATGGCGCAAAATTAAGTGATTTTCTTAGCTCGCTTTTTAAAATCTATCAACAGTGAACAGCCACACGCATACTGTTAAACTGTAGGCTAGCAAAAACGCAATTTTAATTGAGCAATAAATTCAGCATTTAGAGCTGAATTCTCCCAGTTCAAAGTGCCTGCAAATTCCGAAATGCACTTGTAAATAGCTTTTTCGCTTCGGCATCATATTTCTATAGGTGAAACTACCTAACCTATGTAAACATGAAGAAATTATTCACTGTGGTAGCTATTGTAATCAGCTGTCAAGTACAGGCAAATGCCCAAGGCAATAAACTTGTTAAATATCAATACTGGCCCAACCGTAATGCCAAATTTCTCAGTGCTAAAATCACTGATACCACTACTAGCTATTTTGAAGGCACGAAATTGTACTGGTTCAACTTGGGAGGTGATACGGTCATTCACGTTTGGAAAAAAGATTTAGACGTTAATATGCGCATAGGCAGCGTCTATACGTTCAAAGGGTTAAAAAAGATGGTGTATAAATTTAAATAGTGGATGCTTTTTTTACTAGTGGCTGGTGTTATAACAATTCACCAAATTTAAACCTGTGTACGGTGATCAAACCGAATAAAATATAATGAAACAATCAAGGTGGTAATTACTTACGTCTCGTTAGCGCTAAGCTGGGAAAGGAGATTAGCTATTCCGCGACCATCTCGAATGGTTTTTCCTGAGGCCCAACCAGAATATGGGAAAAACCTAATCGTGTGCTCTTTATATTGGAAGTTTATTTGAGTTTCATCCATAACCTTTACTTCATACCCTAAAGCTGAAATTGCGGCAATTGCTTCATTCATTCTTTTAGGTTCTAAGATAGCCTGTCGTTCACTATTTAACCGAGAAGTATTCGATTTAGCCTCTTTTTCGATGAATGCATTAAAATCAACCAAATTTGACAAAATGTATTGCAAGTTATCATCGGTCATTCCCCTTACAACATCAACTTTTTCCGCTAAATAACGGGTTAAAATTTCATTGTGCCTACCTTTTGGAACATCAAAGATATGCAATAGTCTCAAATGCTGAATTACTTGGTCATAAGCAGTTTCAGAACCAGGATACAAGTTATCATTTTTCATCAGCATTCATTTTTTGTTTGATTGGCTGTAAATTTATTTGTTATTGTGAAAAAATCAGTAAAAAATCTAAGCTTTATTTCCTGAATACATGTTTCAGTTACGGTAGCCACCTTGTTTCGTTTCGAACTGTCCAGCCCGACCACGGCGTTGACTTTTTAATATCTTCCAATCTCAACGTTCATAGCGCTGCTATCCTCCGAATCAAAAACTCCCTAAAATTGTGCGGTGTTAAACTATTATAAATTACTGATAATTTATACTAACTTTTTTAGTATTTTCGTTAAATGTTTTTCAAAATATGCATGCTCGATTAACGCAGTCAATCGAGTGTTAATTTGAAACTCACGAAATAAAACGAAGTTTAAATACTTTGTTTTGGTTTTGGATAACTGGGAATACACAAAAGACAAGGATAAATATGGGCTTTATTAAATATAAGTTGAAAATAAAAGGCAAGGAAGTTATTGCTACAAGCACAGGTACTGGCTATAAATTTGACGGCGCAAGGGTTGCGATGACTTTAAATAATCAGAGCTATGATGAGCCGTTCTGGGATGGTAGTGAGAGTGACAATAATTTTTATATGGAAGTAGCACCCTACTTAATAGAAGTGCTACAAGTAGAAAAAGAGGCTTTCATGGCTAAACTTAAGATGGCATCAAGTGAAATAGAAAGTATTGAAGAAATTGATGCAAGCCATATCGAGATCGTGATTAAAGACACTGCTGATCTAAACCAAGTCTATAATAAAATCAGGAATGCAGCAGAGTTAAACAAAACATTCAACACGAATCTTCAAATTGTAATTCAATATAAAAACGAAGAATATGAGATTCAGTTAAATGGTTTCATTGCAAAATTTCAAATACCATCGCTCGGTTCAATAGATTACAAAGTGATTTACAATAATGGTTATTTCATTATTTATGAAAATGGTATGGATAAAGGATTGTATGCAGAAGAAACATTTTACCGATTCGCAGAAGAAGAGCCCGATAAATCAATCAAAGAGAATTATTTGAAATTGTATAATCATTACCACGATAAATAAGAATTACCTGTAAGTTGTCTAGGCAATTATGTTTTTCTAAAGTGGTCGGTTTTACAAGGAAAAATCTTATAATAGGGTCGGATATTTTATATTTAATTAAATGGCATATAACTGGCAGCTTGGCGATTGGCCGAACTTTACCTTTCAAGATATTTTTGCAGAGCAGAATGAGAAATTTAGGCAAAAGGCTGCCGAGTTAATTCAGCTTATCAAAACAGTTGACAATGAAGCTGAATTCGATTTCACGGTTAATTCTTTGGTAGATGAAATCATTGCAAGTTCTAAGATTGAAGGGGAAAATTATAAAAAATCAGATATCTTAAATGCCCTTCACAATCAAATTACAACAGGAGAAAAAAGACAGGTAAGATTCAAGAGTTCGATGGAACTGGTAAAGTTAGTTCCCCTCCAGGTAGCCGCTTTCGATACGCCCCTTTCGGCAAAACTTTTGTTCTCAATTCAAACATTATTCCTTTCTGATAGAAATCCACAGCTAATTGGGTGCTGGCGTAGTGGCAACGATGAAATGCATATTGTATCTGGCAATGCACATCACGAAAAGATACACTTTACAGCCCCACCCTCAACGAGTGTTAAGCAGGAAATGCAGGGTTACTTTCAATGGTACAACAAAACTAAAAATTTGGGAGCGATTGAAAAAGCAGCAATTGCCCACTTATACTTTGAAACCATACACCCCTTAGTAGATGGTAATGGCAGGGTTGGCCGCCATATCTCTCTTTCTAGCTTGTTCTCGTCGCTGGGCTTTGCTGTACCGCTATATCTCTCAGAAATTATTTTTAATGAGGTAGGCAAATATTACCATGCACTTAACCAAGCTCAAAACTCGAATGAAGTCACTGGATGGATTTCATATTTTGCAGAGGTGGTAGCAAAGGCGCAAGCTTTCGCTTATAAAAAGATACAATTAGCCTTGCCCCAAGGCAAGCTAATGCGCACCCATTCAGATAAATTGAATGACCGCCAAAACAAAGCCCTTGAAAAGATGTTTGCCGCTGGCCCAAAAGGCTTCACCGGAGGTATGTCAGCAAAAAAATACATGTCCATAAATAAGGTTTCAAAGGCAACCGCAACTAGAGATTTAAAACAGCTCTTTGAGCTGGGTATTCTAAAAGTAGAATCAGCTGGGAGAAGTACGCATTATAATTTAACTTAGTTATCTCACAATCAAATTCATTAATAAGTTCTTGTAAAATGGACGGCATATCATTCTATGAGCAGGTTTACCAGCTGGTGGCGCTCATTCCACGGGGTCGAGTAACCACATATGGCGCAATTGCTAAGGCTCTTGGCGCAGCTAAATCCTCAAGAATGGTTGGCACCGCATTGATCAATGCGCATCATCCAGAACAAATTTTGCCAATCTACAGGGTAGTAAACCGCAATGGATTGCTAACTGGAAAACATCATTATGAAAGCTCATCACACATGCAGCAATTGCTCGAAAGCGAAGGCGTAAGCATTCTAAATGACCAGGTAAAGGATTTTAAAGCATTGTTTTGGGACCCTATGCAAGAACTATAAAGCGGGCGCTATAAGCTTAATCTCTCGAAGGCCTGCCCCCAACCTCTGGTTAAATTGGTTAATGGCATAACTGGCTAGCACTGGGGTATCTTCCTCTTCATGCTGGTGCACAAAGAAATACACGTTCTCTAATCCCTGATTCACGAGATTAGAAATTCTGTCGATCCATCTATCAATCCTCTCCCGATCAGAATCCTTGTTTATTCCCCCATTTCCAATAAATCGGATAAATAGCTCTGGCGTTGGAAGTTCCATATGCAGGCAATCCCTGCGCCCACTTGCATCCGAGATCGTCGAACCCACTTGATGCTTGGCTAACAGGTCGAACAGCAACCTCCTTCCAGTCGCGTCACTGAACCATTCAGGGTGTCTAACTTCCAGAAAAAATTTGTGATCCGTTGGCAGGTCATTTTCGAAGAAATCCTTTAGAACATCAATTCTTTGGCCTAAAATTATCACTGACCTGCAAGAATATCGGCCCAAGTGATGGGCCAAATTCCTTAACCGACTCCATAAAACGGTCTACTAAATCCTTACAGTCTACCAGCCTTTTGATATGGCTGATGGACCTAGATATTTTTGGCACAAAAGTGAAATTTTTGTTCCCAGAGGCATCCACCTGCTCCTTCCACCGTTTCATTTCATATGGGCTAGGCAGCGAATAAAAACAGGAATTCAATTCGATATGGTCAAAATGTCTTGCATACTCCTGCAGGAACTCATTTTCCTTAGTCCCCTTAGGATACAGCATCCCCTTCCATTCCTTCCTTCCCCACTTGCTACACCCCACGTGGAACTTGCAACCGTTGGCGGCGGGTTTTCCGGGCAGCGTTTTTGCGGTCATCATCCCGTCTGGTGGCAATCCATGATCAATAAGTTTTACTTCTTCTTCAGCAACTCTTCCAAATTCCGTACCTTAACATTCATATCTTTCAATCGCATCACCTATTTTAATTAAAGTATCTTCAGGAATTTCATCGCTTGAATACCAGGAAACTCCATGGTCTAAACAATCCGGCCAAACAGTTCCCAAAAACTCTTCGCCATTGAATATTTTATATTCGTGCCGATCGCTTTCTTTAAAATTAGGCTCCACTCGCAACACACTTTCTGATCCTTGTGAGGTCACTTTGATCTCAAAAGGGGATATTAGGTTCTCTTCCATATTCTGCTGTATAAAGCTAGTGATTAATTTTCTTTTGTTAGGGGACGAATTTGTCCAACAAACTTCTTGCGCAGCATTTCAAGCTTAGGCGAAATATAGTTCCTGCAAAAAGGGCGCTCCATATCGGTCAAATAGTAATCCAGAAATTTCTCGTCATTGAGTTGGAACTTTCCAAAACCCAAAATCTGTGTAACCAGGGGACCATCAAATTCATTTTCCAAGTTTACCATAGCTGTCCTTACCTCCTCGCCCTGGGGCTCATTAAACACATAAACGGCAGAACGGTACTTCTCTCGCATCGAGTGGTTAGCCATAGCACTATGAGAGTGCAAGTGTACCGCTACCAATAACTCAAGTGAAACGCTATGCGCATCAAAATGCACCAAAACACCCTCAGAAAATCGCTCCATATCAGCAGGAGCAATCCAGCCCTGTTCCACCCTTGCAACGCCAATCACCGATTGGAATACCGCTTCGTTGCACCAGTGACAACCGCCACCAAAACCAATTACTTCAAGGTTTTCCATTTTAAATAAACGTAATAACGCCATTAAAGTTTACCGTTAGCATCCACTACGTTCAATCCTGGATTTGGTCAGCACCATCAACGTCATTTTGAGTTGAAAAGATCTAGCGGAGGTGGTGGCGGATCATTGTTTTTGTTCGGTTTCTTTTTAGGACTATTTTTAAAGGTTCGTTTTGAAATATCGGCAGGTGGCATGGCATCGCCAAAAAGATTGCCCACGCGAGGCTCGTCAGGAACTTCATTTAATAACTCCATGGATTTGTTCCATTTTTCCTTGGTAGAAACTTGAAGCACTTGTTTACTCACACGATACCTGTTCATCAAATTATCTGGATACGGAACACAAAGTGCCAGAAACTGTTCAACAGTAGGTTTCCTGTGCAATACAAAATCCTCGTCTTTTTTGTGCAAAATCACTGGCATCCTATCATAAGGGTGGATTTCGCCAACGGTCTTGTTCGCTTTGCAGGTGAAGATGGCATACCGCCGTTCTAGCTCTCCCGTACCTTCATTTGGTACCTCAGTCCATAGCCCTAAAAATGCAAAAATCTTTCTCTCGGTAATAAAACGCCAAGGTCTTTTGTCTTCCTTGGTCAACTCTTCCGACTCATAAAACCCATCCGCAAAGATGATACAGAAATTCCGCTGATCCATTAGCTTCCTGAAGCTGGGCTTCTCCATCACCTCGTCGCTTCTGATATTGAAGGAAGCAAAACTTTTGTCGATTCCCCAAAACATTCGCTGCACAACATCCGGCTCGGCAGACGTAACCACAAAGCCAATGTCAGTAACGGCAATATTGGGGTCAGGGACATAAGGTCCATCCAAGGTATATCTGCCTTGTTGGATCAGTTCCTTTTCCTCAGCGGTAAGTGTATATCTTGCGCACATTTACATTTTGTAAGTTATAAAACTAGCAATTAATCGTGCAGAACTAAACAACAGATTATTAATTATTCCTAAAGTTTTAATCTTCGCTAATCAATGCCGCCATCAAGCCTTGCTTCATCCCTGCCTTCTAATTCCTCTGCAATCTGTGCAATTATTTCTTCAAGCACCATATCCAGCTCATGGTTCGAAGCCTCCCATCGTGAACTATCTGAGAAATTCGGGAAACACCAGTCACTGTCGTAGATAAGGTCGGTTAGTTCCGAAGTAGCACCTCTCATGTTCATAAATCCCACAGTCTCAAAGTCATCATTGAATACGGTAAATTCTCCTGTGGCACCCATTACGTCCACCACGAAAAGAGTTTGGAGTTTTCCGTTCAGCGTCACATCAACCAAATAACCTCGCTCGGGATTGTTGTAGGTAATGATATTGATTAATTCCCTCCCCCTCGTAATCTTGAAGTCGTACTCAGTCTCATTATCACCATAATCATCAAGATACTCCTTAACAAATCCGTCAAACGTCTTCATGAATGGGGCAGGCTGAGTACCCTCGGCAATATCAACATCAAAATATTGGTTCCCTGCCGCCACCGAACACTCTATAATTTCAGGGAACGTACCCTTAAGTCTCTGGCACAAAAGGTCCATTGGCGAAACATCTATCTCTTGCATACTCATTAATCTGTAAGTGAATTTAACATTTTTTTTCCTCCCTTGTTTCATTGGCTTTTATTTTGCCTTAACCACGATAACGTCCGAGAGCCGGGTGGTAAACTTCCTCGAAAGGAATTCTTGCCGCATGAACCACTTTTTTTCATAGCCCATCACCGCATAACGGATGGTGTCTTTACCATGTTCAAGGTTTAACTTATCCATTACCGAGAGCGCTCGTTGCATTTTTTCATTTTTCACGGCATCCCCAGTATCGAAGATCGTTGCCTGAATCTGGCTGGCAGGCCGAAGGGCCTTAAGTTCAATACCTACCTTTTGGTAACGGTAACCCCTCACAAAGATTTTTCTAAGTGCGGTAAGTGCCTCTCGGATCAGCACGGCAGTGTCATTGGTGGCTAAGGGCAAACGCACCTCCTGCCCTGCACTGTACCGATCCGAAACGACAGCGAACCTACTTGTATGGGCAAACACAAATATCTTGGCAGTAACCGAGCCTTGTGCCCGGAGCTTTACAGCAGCATTGGCAACATAGGTAGCTAGTGCCTCTTCTAGGGGCAACAGCTCCGTTTCAAAACCACCAAAAGATCGGGCTGTACAAATCCCCTCCTTATCTGGCCTTACATATTCCATCGGAATGCAGCGCTCGCCCCGCAGTTCTCGATAAGTCCTTCTTCCCTGTATGGTCATTAATTTAAGTACATAATCCTCAGGCAGGTTACTGAAATCATAAGCGGTATTTACACCAACCTTAATCAGCTTGATGGCATATTGTGGTCCGATCCCCCAGACCTCATCAATCTCTGTTTCCCGTAGACCCTGCTCAATCTTTTCTGGTGTATCCATTAAAAACACGCCAGTTGTACGTCCCTGCTTTTTGGCCAATTTGTTGGCAATCTTTGCCAATGTACGCGTTGGTGCAATGCCAACACAAACTGGCACACCAGTCCATTTTAATATTCTCGAGCGCAAGGCAACCGCCTCGCTTTCCAAATCAACGTATTTATGACCAGTGAGATCACAAAAACACTCATCAATGGAATAAATTTCCTGATCGGGAAATGATCGCCTAACAATACCAGTAATCCGGCGCATCATATCCTGATAAAGGGTATAGTTTGACGAACGCCACCAAAGTTTGCCAGCGGAATGCTGGTCACGCATCATAAAATAAGGCGTTCCCATCTTGATGCCGAGTTCTTGTTTTGCCTCATTAGATCGCGAAATGGCACAGCCATCATTATTAGAAAGCACACAACCAGCCCAGCCTTTCAACTCTGGCTGGAATACTCTTTCGGCACTAACGTAAAAATTGTTCGAATCGATTAATGCGAGCACTGTTCCTCCTTCTTTGGTTATAAATGGTATGCGGTACAACTCCCCATATTAGAAATTTCGAATCCTCGTTGAGTTCTATCGGTTTATAGAATTTGTTATCAGGCATTAAGAAAACCTTTCCACCCTTCTTAAAATAAGAGCGCAACACGAACTCGCCATTAATCTCGCCAACCACCACATCTCCATTTTGTTCTTCCAACGAACGATCAACTACTAGCATATCATCAGGGAAAATTCCAGAACCAATCATACAATCACCCTCTACCCGAGCAAAAAAAGTTGCTTCTGGATATTTAGAAACATAATCATTAAGATCGATACTAGCCTCTTCGTAATCAGCCGCTGGACTTTCAAAACCTGCATGAATCCGTTCAGTAAAAAGTGGGATCAAGTTCTTTGCGTTACCTTTTCGGTACAGTACGATATCTTTCATAAGCCAATAATATTAGTAGCAACAAATTTAAGCTAATAACTTTAGTAAATTATTAACAATATACTAACATTTTTAGTTTTATGTTTTGGTATTATGTGAAGCATTTAGCTTTTTTTATTCCGCACGGCGTGTATGAAGTGACACATAAACGGGCATTTGTTGCCATGCCGTCTTTGACTAATGCCCAATTGATTGAAATTAGGCACTTTATGGGTTTGGCATCATATTTTACTAAGTTATAAGGATTTAGTATCTGCCGAAGATTAGTTGCTTTCTCTTAGGCTTACGCAAAGCTGGACCCCATAATGGTTGATATTAGTGGTTAATATAAAAGTTTAGGTCCAGACTTTGCGTATACTTAAATAACACATGACCATCAAAACATCTACCCTATTGTCATGACGGAGCGAGGTACTTGAAGAAATTCAAGTGCCTTTTTCATCAAAAGGGTGCGGTTTGTTGTAGGTGCGTTGATCGCAATTTAATAATGGTTGCTGAGCCACCAACCAAGGCAAGAAAGCACTCTGCATCAATTGGGGTCTTATGTCGTAATTGGTCCTTTTGGAATATGGAAAATGGCAAGCTAGCAGCTTTTTTTGAAACATGTTTTTAGTCCTTGTTTGCCGATTTACTTCCATTATTTATCTGAATAGCCGTTCCCACTTCAGTGAAGTTTGAGTGCGAAACGATGACACCACCGGTATTATTCACATGCGAGTTCTTGAAAATCGTAATTCCTTCTTTAGATGTTGTGTCGGCAAAAACACCTATCTTTTCTAAATCCTTTAAAAGCAATAATCGATTATGAGCAAATTCAACATTTGCTTGGTCTAGGGCCTCGATATTTTCGGACAGTGCCTTATGAGCTTGCTGGGCAAAGACGTTCGCCGCCTCCTTTTCTTTCTCGGAATAGTAAATTGCTAGACACCCCCCTATCACTGCGAGAATTGTAACGCCGCAAAGCACCTTAAAAGCAGTATTCCCGTAGGTTACAAAAGGTGAGATCAGCGATCCTGCACCAGCCAGAATCAACAAGAAGTATTGAAGAAATTTAAGCATACATATATTTAAGAAAGGAACAAGGTACGTTTTATTTTTGGCAGATTTGCTTTACATTCGTCAAAGCAAAATTCATTCAGACCAGTGCCTGGCGCAGGTGGATTCTCTGAATTGCCGATATAAACTTTTACAAGTCTAGCATACAAAAGAAGTTACTCACTTGTGGTTGGTGTTATCACCAACCAGCAAATTATTTAGCATTTGAGGCCCCACAACAAATACAAAAAAATTGGTCAGAAGCTTCAATATCCAAATACTTATACTTTATTATTATCCCGCACCGGTAATGATAAAGCAAAAAAAGGTTTCATATCCCTGGACATTGACGGTGAAAATGCTATCGCCGTTTTGATTCCTCAATATACAAAAGAGAAAGTTTATGGATTTGAATGGACCAGTAATGATGAAAAAGGCAATCCGTATTTATTGACTGGAGACGTTCTTATTGACAGAAAGAAAAAAAGAGTTACAGTAACTGTTGCTAACGGCACATCTCCTATCACTTCTAAAATTGTTGGGAATCCACAAAACGTTATCATTCCAACAGGATTAAATTCTGACTCTACCCAGATCACATCAGTTATACCTACAGTAGCACCAGGTGTTGCAAAAGTATTGGCCAATCATTTCACTACGGAAAATATAAAGTTAACGTTTTATCATCTGTCCTTATAAGCAAGAAAAAAAGTGGGCGTCTTAAATATTTTATGCATTATCAGAAGCGCCGCAGAGTTTGCGTTCAAAATTGTGATTAGCATTTCAGAATGCCACTAAATAATTAGAAAGAAAGCCCTATGGTAGATCATAGGGCTTTTACAGCTTAATTGGAATTAATTTGGCGCTGCATAAGTGGTTGTAACAATAACATTTTCCGGCTTCTCAGTATACAATAACCTATTTACCAGTAACCATAGTGTGTTGAGGCGTGGAGTTGTCTCAAAGGGATGCCTTTGGCATTAAGGAGGCTAAGGTTGGGAGTAGAGGTTAGAGTTTAGCTGATTTTTCTTGTGGTTGTTGTGATCGCCAAAACTAGGTTTAGTATGGGGTAATTAAGTCCAAAGGTAAATACATGGTGATGTGATAACACCGATTATAAGACAATGACCTTCCTCATATAGTATTTTAAGATGGCTAAAGAAGAAGAAGACTACTTAAAGAAGTTCGGCAATCATTTATGGGAAACAAAAAAGGCGAAGGGTCTTTCCTATAGAAAAATAGCCGCTAACCGTAATATTGAGCATAGCGATATTAAGCGATACGTAGATGGGCAAATTAATCCTACGCTGCTATCTTTAATAGAATTAGCAAAAGGTTTAGGCATCGAACCAAAAGAACTTTTGGAGTTTTAAAATCAAAGTGTCTTCAACACATTTTTTGGCCTTGTCTTTCCCCTACTTGCCGTGGAAAGCGGGTTGCTTAATGCATGGATTACAAAAGGCGAGATGCCCTCACGTGATCGCCATCTCGACAGACTTGTAGCGATCCGATAGCTATCGGATATATCAGTAGCGCAGCGGGAAGAGATTTATCAATTAATTTCAGCTCACAGATCTCTCCGATTGTCGAGATGACGCCCACAGGCGAGATGACGGCAACACGGAGATGACGGAATGAGTTGAGATAACGAATGTTTGTTAATTCACATTACCAACGGTACATTACACCCAC
>SEDG01000266.1 GCA_004295885.1 Pedobacter sp.
AATAATAAGCTAATAAAAAGTGGAGCATCTGCTACAGGCAAATTAGTTAAATTGACTTTTAAAGTTCAAAAAAATGGACGGCCAAGTAATATTAAAATACTTCAAGGTTTAACCAAAGCCGCAAATGATGAAGCTGTTCGCTTAATTAACGAAGGCCCGAAATGGACTTTGCCATCAACCGCAACGAGTACTGTAGAGCTTAGCATTAAGTTTTAAATAATAAAGTTCAATCAAGTCTCATCAATCAAAAAAAATACTTTAAATAAATCTGTCATTCCGAGTTTCGAGGAATCTCATAATAGGTGTTTTTAGGAAAGAGATTCTTCCTTCGTCAGAATGACAAAAAGACGTTATGTATAAAAATTCTCAATTTGAAGAAAAGGATGCTGATAAAGTTTTGGCATTCATGAAAGCTCATTCCTTTATTACTTTAATTGGTCACGACGGAGATTTCCCTGTTACAACTCAGGTTCCTGTGCATGTTTATCGAGACGAAAACGGCATTCGTTTAGTGGGGCATATCATGAAAAAAACTGACCACCATCTAGCTTATGCTAAAAATGAAAACGTGATGGCGCTTTTCACTGGAGCGCATAGTTACGTGACTGCATCGGTTTATGAAAATCCGGCAGTTGCCTCCACTTGGAATTACAGCTCGGTACAATGCAAAGGCAAAATAAAATTGATGAATGATGATGAAACACGAACAGTCATCAAACATTTAACAGATAGTTTCGAAGACCCTAAAACGAGCCCTGCAGCATTTCATAAAATGGATGATGCTTACATTGAAAATAACCTAAAGGCAATTGCAGGTTTTGAAATTAAGGTAGAATACATCAATAACATATTTAAACTAAGTCAAAACCATAGCCATCAGAACCGAATAAATATTGTTAACGACTTAACTAAACGTGACAATCCAGACGCAAAAGAAGTTGCGAAACAAATGAAGGAAATGCTTTAATTCGGTTTGCAGTTAGCAGTTCTTCAACTCCTATTTAATGAAAACGCTTAGTAAGTAATAAATTAAAGCTGCTAATGCTGCTGATACTGGAATAGTTAACACCCAAGCCCAAATCAGTTTTACTGTTACACCCCATTTTACTGCAGAAACACCTTTTGTTAGGCCAGAACCAATAATTGAACCTGTAATGGTGTGGGTTGTACTTACTGGAATTTTTAAATGTTCTGTAAAGTATAAAGTTAATGCGCCAGCAGTTTCAGCGGTTACGCCTTCGAATGGCGTTACTTTGGTGATTTTTGAGCCCATTGTTTTCACAATTTTCCATCCACCACTTAAAGTTCCTGCTGCAATTGCACTATAACAAGCAAGAGGAATCCATGAAGGCATTATGCCAGCAATTTCTTCGCCATTAGGCCCTTTAGAAGGCAATGCTACATGTAACCAACTCGGCAATGCATCCATTGAAACACCACTAGTGTGTATATAAACTACTACAGCAGCTGCAATAATTCCCATTACTTTTTGCGAATCATTACCACCATGACCTAAGCTAAATGAAGCTGATGATAATAGCTGCATTTTTCTTAACCAAGCTGTAGATTGAGTTTGATTTAAGCTGCTAAATATTAAACAGAAAAAGCTGATTGAGAATACAATAAAGAAAACAAGGAGCCATTTGATATTATGCGATTCAAACACTACACTTAAAAAGTGAGATTCAAACCTTGGATGTTTAATTTCGCTATAGAATAACAACTGGCTATAAATATACCACGCAGTTACCGCCATTAAAGTAAGCGTGAAAACCTTGGGCCAAATACTCTTCTTGGATGAATGTAAGAGCCAAATGGATATAAAATAGGATATAATTGCTCCAATAAACGGTGCAATTACAATAAATCCGATAATTACTAAAACACCTGTAGGCATTTCACCGGCCTTACCTTCTTTGTACCAGTTAACAGCGCTTAAGCCAGCATGAGCAATAGCTGCACCAGCAAAACCACCAATTAGCGTATGTGAAGAACTAGAAGGGATACCGAACCACCAAGTAAATAAATTCCAAATAATAGCCGCTATTACGCCAGCTAAAATTACAGTAAGGTTAATTTCCATGGTATTGGCCGTTTTTGCAACGGTATCAGCTACGCCGAAACCAAATACCCAATAAGCTAAAAAGTTAAAAAAAGCAGCCCAAACAACAGCTTGAAATGGAGATAAAACTTTGGTTGCAACAATCGTAGCAATTGCATTTGCAGCATCATGAAAACCATTGATGTAGTCAAAAACTAATGCTAAACCAATGATGACAAAAAGAAGGGTTAAAGTCATATTTAAGCGTTTTTAACCAAAATAGATTCTAAAACGTTAGCTGCATCTTCACATTTGTCTGTTGCTATTTCTAAAGTTTGTAAAATCTCTTTTTGTTTAATCAATTCTATTGCATTTGTTTCAAATTCGAATAACCGGGCAATTGCTAAATTGCAAACGTAATCTGCCTGATTTTCTGCACTGTTAATTCTAACACAAGCATCAGCAATAACTCTTATGTTTTTAAAGCTTCGTAATTCTTTAATCGCTTTCTCTAAATCGCCACACATCTCTACTAAAAGTTCTGCCAGTTTAACCATGGCATCGCCGATGTTTGTCACGTTGTATAGCTCAATATTTCCTGCAGATGCATGGATATAATCAGCAATATCATCAATAGCTGCCGCTAAAGAGTGAATATCTTCTCTATCAAAAGGAGTGATGAAGTTTTTGCTTAGTTCGATGAAGATGGTGTGAGTAATGTCGTCTCCAACATGTTCCAAACGCTCAACTTCCTTGATGGCTTCTTTTCTTTTTTCTAAATCATTAGTAGTTACTGCAACTAACAATGCCTCAGAGATTTTTACAACATTTGTTCCCGCTTGTTCAAAAAGAGGTTGAAATTTTTTGTCTTTTGGAGTAAAGAAGCTAAATATACTATTCATACTAAATTAAATATGGTGCAAAGCTAAAGTTAGTATGTTAAGTTAATGTTAACTCTTTCAACTATTTTAAATTTTTGGTTAATTACTTTTTTGCAAGGTAAAGCCAAAAGTGGTTCCAATATTTGGGGTGCTACGAACAGAAATAGTCTGTTCATGTGCTTCTAAAATGTGCTTAACAATAGCTAGACCTAATCCTGTACCGCCTTCTTTTCTAGAACGATGCGAATCTATCCTGTAAAAGCGTTCAAATAATCTGGTGAGATGTTTTTCTTCAATCCCAATTCCATCATCCGTAACCTCAATTAAAAATTGGTCGTGCAACTCAAAAATCTTAATGGCAGTCGACCCATTTTCATTCCCGTATTTAATAGAGTTTTGCAACAAGTTAATTAAGATTTGCCGAATCTTTTCCCTGTCCGCATATACCATTGTAGGTCCAGTATATTTATCCTTGAAGAAAAGCTTTATTTTGTGTGTTTGTGCGGTGTCTTCAAGGCTATCCATTACTTCCCTTGCTAAAACAACAAAGTCGAATTTCTCGAAATTGATGGGCATTTCGCCGGTTTCTAACTTGGATATGGCGTCTAAGTCGTTAATCAAATAACTTAATCTTTCAATATTTTTTTCGGCTTTTTTTAAAAATTTCATTGCCATTTCGGGGTCGTCAAGCAGGCAATCTTGTAAAGTTTCTACATACCCTTGGATGGCAAACAGTGGAGTTTTAAACTCGTGAGAGACATTTGAAAGAAATTCTCTTCTAAACTGCTCTTGCTTTTTAAGTAAATCTATTTCTTTCTTTTTTGCACCCGCCCATTCCTTAACTTCTGCCTCCACGTCATTTATTGGGTCGGCACTTACATATTCTCCTAAAGCTTCTTTTAAGTCTTTCCCTAGTTTTAGGTTGTGAATTAGTTTATAAATCAGCTTTATTTTTGTGTAGATATACTTTTCGAACAAATAATAGAAAACCAAAAAGCTAGTTACAAACGAAATACCGAAAGAAACAGCTAGATAATAAAGGTTATGTTGGAAGTAGAAATTAACTAATCCAATAGAAAGTGCCACAGCTAAGGCTGTAATTAAAACAAGTACGCTAAGCTTCATGAAGCTAATTTACGGCTTTAAGGTTAAATAATTGTTAATCTCAGTTAAATATTTCCAATACCTTTTCGGCACATGCCTGATGTGGAGCTTTGTATTTTTCCTCGAAACAATATTGGTGCTTTTAAAATAGTCTTTCCATAAATGAGCATATAATTCTTCTTTTTCATTCAACTGATGAGCAGCAGGCTGTTTTAAAGTTGGAGTATTAATGTCCATCGTAATTTCTTCAACTGTGTTTAAATCGTAGAACAAACCATAATGCCTTTTTAAATCATAAATAATCCACTTCTGGTCTGCATAACGATTTTTGAAATGATTGAGAATCAAAGGCAAAACATTAAAATCTGGGTCAATGCCACAATAAAAAATCCCATCCGCTGTATGCTGAAACCTGATAAAAGCTTCCATTCTATGTTTTTCTCGTTCTACACTTCTGGCCGCTTTTGACAAGGCCAAAACGTGTTCATTTCCATAGTTTTTTTCAGCACCTGCTGGATTTTTGAAAATGTAAATGGTAAATAGAAATAGAGAATTGAAAATCTCTGGAATTTCAGAAAGATAAGCGCAATAAAATTTACGTATCCATTCTTTGCTTAACTTTTTTTGTAAACCAGTCCAAACTCTATCAGCTTTTGCCCTGTCGTTTTCTACTGTAAATGATTCGGTAAAAGCATCTGGCTGATGAATTTTTTCCAGTGATAGAATTACCTGTCCGGGTTTTCGCTCGAACCATTCAAAAACGGCAGTTAACAACCCTTCTAAACTTCCATCAAATACATATAACATCGCTTCTAGTTTACTTTGACAACTTTCTTTGCAACTGGTGAAAAAGTTGTCAAAGTTTATTTAAATAAAATGAGTTGATTGGTCGCTGTTTTTAAATATTTGCTTTGGCTTTCGGCTAGAATAAATGCCTTGATTTGAGTGGCTTGAAAATCTTTCATTTGAAATGGAGTATCAGCGCATTTAATAAAATGTTTAGCTCTACTATAGGCAACGCCAATATTTTTTAGTTGATAGATGTGTAATTTTCCAAATTGTCTAGCCTGAACAATTTTTTGAGCAGATGTAACACCAATACCACCATCTGCGTGCTCTGTCCTGCTGGAACAAATTTTGGAACGCTTTTAATTAGTTTTTTTTCCTCCTTAAATTGTACTATTTGATTTTGAACAAAACCCAGCGGTTTAATCACATCCTTATGACTTTTATCAGGCGCCAACAACTTTAACCCAGTTTCTGTTGGCATTTCTAGATTGATACTCATTCTGTCGGCATACAAACCTGCTTCTTTAATTAATTCATCACTTGCGCCGGGAATTGTTTTTAAATGAATATACCCATTATAGTTTTGCTCCAAGCGAAGTTTTTTTACAACTCGTAGAAGCCTTTCCATTGTATAATCTGCATTTTTAAAGATGCCCGAACTCAAGAATAAACCTTCTATGAAATTTCTTCTATAAAAATTCATCGTTAATTCTACAACCTCGTCAACTGTGAAGGCTGCTCGTTCTATATCATTACTCTTTCTGGAAACGCAGTAGGCACAATCGAAAATACAATGATTGGTAAGTAAGATTTTTAACAGAGAAACACAACGCCCATCTTCAGTATAAGTGTGGCAAATGCCAGAATAGTGTCCATTACCTACGCCTTTATTGGTGTTTTTTCTATCGCTTCCGCTTGATGAACATGAAACATCGTATTTGGCCGCATCGGCAAGGATGCTCAATTTCTCTCTTAATCTCTCCGACATCTTAATCTAATTTACTATCAAAAATAGCAAAATAAAACTAAAGTATTTAGTAAATTAGTAGAGCTTATTGGTGTTTTTATAATAATTGCCTATCCAGATACTACCAAAACATAGAAGAGAAGTTACACGCCACCAGTCTATATTCTTATCAGTTGTGAAGTATAAAATTGGTATGGCAATAACTAAAATGTAAAATAGCCAAGTTATCATTCGTGCCCATAAGCTTTCGTAAAAGGTCTTTGAGCTAATTTGAGTCTTAGGATGCGATAGGTTATATAAATCTTGATAGTAAGTTAACTCATTGAAGAACTTTTCCGCATGCTCTTCCTTCGCCTTAATTGCGCTAAAGTTGGCAGTAAAACTTGGATTTTTAAAGGTGATTTGATAGAAATTACCTTGCTCATTATATGCCGTTTCTGAGATGTTAGTTACATTTTCCCAACCCGAAAA
>SEDG01000267.1 GCA_004295885.1 Pedobacter sp.
TAATTATCCTTTGCTAAAAAGCTATTCTCTTGGCTTAAGCTTAACCTTTTAATTATAAGAACTAAAGAATATTATTATGAAAATAAATAAGTTATGGTTCCTTTTAGCTATCATTAGCGCAGTAACCGCCTGCAAAAAACTAGATCAAGAACCTCAGTCCACAGCTTCAAAATCTGCAATTTTTGGCAGCGAAAACGGATTACAATTGTATGCAAATTCATTCTACAGCATTTTACCTGGCAACTCTACAAGCTTAGATGCAATGTCTGATTATCTAGCTGTTAAAGAGGTTCCAAGTTTTATACAAGAAGGTGTTTATGCACCAAACCTAAGTTCTGGGTGGAGCTGGGGTGATTTAAGAAACATTAATTATTTCATTGTTAACAACAACGACCCAAAAATATCACCTGAAGCTAGGAGAAATTATTTAGGGTTAGCGAGGTTTTTTAGAGCCTATTTTTACTTTGAAAAAGTAAAAAGATTTGGAGATGTGCCATGGATAAACAAACCACTTGACGTTACCGACCCAACACTGTACAACGGCCGAGATAAAAGAACTTTAGTGATGGATTCTGTATTAGCCGATATCAATTACGCCGCAGAGAACATCAAAAGTGTAAACGACCCATCTAGAAGCACTATTACAAAAGACGTAGCATTAGGATTAAAATCTAGAATTTGTCTATTTGAAGGTACTTTTAGAAAATACCACACCGAGTTAAATTTGCAAAGTACAGCTTCTGAATGGTTAAACAATGCTGCCAGTGCGGCGAAAATCATAATGGATAAAAACACCTATTCTATTAACACCGCAGGCGGACCGAGTAGCTCGTATCGTCAGCTTTTCATTAACCCAACGCCTATTAGTACTGAGGTGATGTTGTCTTCAATATGCGACTTAACCTTAAATGTGTTAAATGAGGCAAACTGGTGGTGGACCAGCGGAACCTATGGCGCAAAAGCTAGTTTTACAAGAACCTTTATCAACACTTACCTAAATATTGATGGAACACCTTACACAGACAATCCAAACTATCCAACTATGTTATTTAAGGATGAGGTAAAAAATAGGGATTTAAGGCTTAAACAAACCATTCGCTCTGGAGATTATAAAAGAATAAGTGGCGGTTCTCAAGTTCCAGCTCCACCGGTATTTTCTTATACTTTTACAGGTTATCAGCCAATTAAATGGACTTTAGACGATATGTATTATGATGCCGGCGCATTAAACATTAACTCAATTAGCATGATGAGATATGCAGAAATATTGTTAAATTATGCGGAGGCAAAAGCAGAGCTAGGAACCCTTACAGATCAAGACTGGGTTTTAACAGTTGGCAAATTACGTTCTAGAGCAGGCATTACTGGCGGTTTAACTGCAAAACCTATAATAGTTGATCCTTATCTAGTTGTTAACTATTTCCCAAATATAAGTGATGCCAGTATTTTGGAGATTAGAAGGGAACGAGGTATTGAACTGAGTTTAGAAGGACTAAGATTTGGTGATATCTTAAGATGGAAAAGAGGTGAATTAATGGAGAAAGAATGGAATGGATTTTACGTACCAGCTCTTAACACGCCAATGGACTTAAACGAAGATGGCATTTTAGATGTTGCATTTTACCAGGGTACGAAACCAACGCCAGCGGTTACAGGTGTTACTTATGTAGATGTTTCTAACACGATTGGCGGAAAAGTTAACTCGCAAAGATTAAAAAACGGAACTTCTGGTCAACTGATTTGGATGAATGAAATCTCTAGAAAGTGGAACGATAAACAATATTATTACCCTATTCCTCAGGCAGACGCACTCAGAAACCCAGCTCTTGGTCAAAATCCAGGTTGGTTTTAACTTTCCATAAATTTATATAAAATGAAATTAAAATTCTTAATCATTATTTTGATGTTTGCCATAACATCATTTAGCGTAAGTGCACAATCATTTAACATCGCCACTTTTAACATTAGATATGATAACCCTAGGGATTCTGGAAATCTTTGGATTGATCGTGCACCAATAGTTTCTAATCTTATCCGTTTCCATGAATTTGATGTTTTCGGCGTTCAAGAAGGACTAAAAAATCAATTAGATGACATCAGCAAGGCTTTACCAGAATATGCAAGATATGGTCGTGGTCGTGATGATGGTAAAGAAGCCGGCGAGCATTCGGCTATTTATTACAAAAAAGATAGATTTAAGTTATTAAAAAGTGGCGATTTCTGGCTGTCAGAAACACCTAATTTACCTGGCAAAGGATGGGATGCAACTTGTTGTAACAGGATATGTTCGTGGGTGTACCTAGAAGACATCAAAACCAATAAAAAATTCTACACTTTTAATGTACACTTTGATCATCAAGGAATTGTTGCCCGTAAAGAGAGTGGCAAATTAATGGTTCAGAAAATAAAAGAAATAGCTGCTAATGAACCTGTTTTATTAACTGGCGATCTTAATGGAAACAGAGAGAGCGAATGGTATTTATCAATAGCAAACTCTGGTGTAATCAAAGACACATTTACCGATGTTAAATATCCTTACTACAATAACTCATCTAGTAATGGGTTTAGAACTCCTCGAGGAATGGGAGTTATTGACCACATCTTTATGTCAAAACAATTTAAAGTGACCAGATGGGGCATTTTAACAGATACTTATTTCGGGAAATACCCTTCTGATCACTTCCCTGTTATAGCAACAGTTAGCTTATAAAAAAATTCACATTAAAGGCTTGGGAACTAATCATTCTCAAGTCTTTTTTATTAACAAACATCCAACAGAGTAACAGAAATCTATTCTCCTTTAGAAAAGCGGGAGCAGTAGCAGTTAGGGAAAATCAGTCCTGCTATTGCCTATAGCCCTCATAAAAATTCGGGGCTGTCGGCGCTATCAGGTTTATTTAGGAAAACATCGTGGTTCTTGGCAAAAATACCAATAGATTTCAGAATTAATTAGCTTTTTATCTTTAAAACCATACCTGGTTGTAAAGCAGCTTTTTTTAATCCATTAGTCTTTTTAATACTGGCAACGGTTGCTCCATCAAATTTTTCGGCAATGCCAGATAAAGTATCTCCTGGTTTCACTTTGTAAGTAATGAATTCGGGTTTAACTGCAGTTTTAGCGATTGGAGCAGCATTTGAACCGTATATTTTTAAGGTCTGACCTGGAATAACAGTGTTGCTTTTCAATTCATTCCAAACCTTTAAATCTTGTACTTCTACATGTAATAAATTGGCAATAATGGTTAAATTCTGACCAGGTTTAACCTTATACACATTGCTTTTTGGCTTTGCCATTACCGCTTTGCTAGCTAAAGCTTTTTTACGCAAATCTCTTACATCATCTGTAGATGCTAAGAAAATACTTTTGTCGGTTTCAACATCGTTATTTAAAACATCATAAAGCTTAGCGAAGTCGTTCTGGTCTATTCTCGGTAAGATTAATCTTTTGGGCAACCCATTGGTTCCATTTACAATCTTCTTTTTGTAAGATGGATTTAAGCCATAAAGTGTTGATTCATCATAATTAATCGCCTTGGCAATATCGGCCAACGACACAAAATGATTAACCTGAATGGTATCTGTTTTTAAATTTATAGAAGGCGCTTGAGATACAATGCCGTGAGTTTGAGAATAGTTCATTAAATACACTGCAGCAATAAAAGCCGGCACATAATCACGGGTTTCTTTGGGTAAGAATTTTCTAATTTCCCAAAAATCCCTAGAACCTGCTTTATCGATGGCACGGGTAACATTTCCTTTTCCGCAATTATAGGCAGCAATTGCTAAAAGCCAGTCGCCTAGTTCTTCATAAGCATCTCTAAAATAAGCTGCCGCAGCATAACTGGCCTGAATTGGGTCTTTGCGTTCATCAACAAAGTTATCCATATTTAAGCCATAAGCCTTTGCAGTGCCAAACATAAACTGCCACATCCCAGTTGCGCCAACACGAGAAATGGCGTGTGGATTCATCGACGACTCGATAATTGGAAGATATTTAATCTCTGCTGGAATATTATAAGCTTTTAAAGCTCCCTCGAATATTGGAAAATAATAAGTTGATAGTCCAAGCATTTTCCCTAAGGGAACTGTTTTCTGAATAGAATCTAAGCGAAGCTTATAAGTTAAGTTTTGATTATAGAATAATAAATCCTTAACAACTGGAACAGGGACTGTATCCGGAGTTGCACTGGTAATCTTTTTAAGAAGAGAATCACTTTGTGCAGAACCGATAGCTATCGGTTTTACGGGGTTTTGAGCTTGAGCAGAAAAAAAAGCTAAAAAACTCAATAGGGTTAGTACTATTCTTCTCATAGGCTGTTATAAATTCTCGTCATTTCTTATTTCACGTCATCTAGAAATTAGGAGAGATCTGCTAGCAGAAAATTCCCGTCGCTCGGTACGCAGTAGAAATAACGATTAAGCTGTTAAAAAACTATGTGATAAATTGAGCAATTCTTGCTCGTTAAAGTGTTTGGTCATTAACTGAACACTTAACGGCAAACCACTTTTATTATTGCCCAATGGTAGGGCAACTGCCGGAATACCAGCCAATGAAGCCAAAACAGTATAAATATCCGCCATGTACATCACTAGTGGGTCTTGCATATTTTCGCCGACTTTAAATGCGGGCGTAGGTGTAACAGGACTCAATAAGAAATCATATTCACCTAACAATTCATCAACTTTGTTTCTAATTAATCGACGAACTTGTTGCGCCTTTTGGTAATAAGCATCGTAATATCCTGCGCTCAATACAAATGTTCCAAGCATGATTCTACGCTTTACCTCTTCGCCAAAACCTTCGGCTCTTGATGTTTTGTAAAGGTTATTTAAACTTTCTGCTTGTGTATTTCTATAACCATAATGAACGCCGTCATATCTGGAAAGATTAGATGAAGCTTCTGCTGTTGTTAACACGTAATAAGCAGGAACCATGTAATCTAATAAATCAAAAGAAACATACTCGATGGTGTGCCCTTGAGATTTTAAAGTTTCAATCGCATTTAAAATGGCAGCTCTAATTTCAGAATCCAAAGCATCATTCTCAATGGTCTCTTTTAAGACAGCTATTTTTTTATTTCCGCCCTGCGATAAATTTTTAGAATAATTTGGGACAGGAAGAGAAGAAACTGTACTGTCGGCATCATCAACACCCGCTAAAACTTCTAGCAATAGAGCGGCATCGCTAACAGATGAGGTAATGGTACCAACTTGGTCGAAAGATGATGCATAAGCGATCAC
>SEDG01000268.1 GCA_004295885.1 Pedobacter sp.
AGTAGCACACCGGATCTATCTACCCTTGGTGATTTAACAACCACAGCGGAAATACCAGCAATTATTCAGAACGATTTAAGCATTGCCAAAACATCGGATCATTTAACGCCGGTGGGAATCGATATTCCTTACGACTATACCATTCTGGTTAAAAATAATGGATTATTTACATCAAATAATATAGTAGTTACTGATGTTTTACCAGCAGGATTAACATACATATCGCACTCAGCTGGAAAAGGTATGGCAAACTACAGTACTGGTTCAAATACGGTATTGTGGACTGTTCCGACCGTAGAGCCTGGCGCAATTGTCATGTTAACCATAAAAGTAAAATCTACCAAAATTGGGGTGGTTAGCAATACTGCATCCGTAACAGCTACCGAAAGCGATCCAAATTTAACCAACAATACAGCTACTGATATTAAAGAGATATTAGCTTTAAATACCAAGCCAAATGTAATTACGCCAAACGGCGATGGTAAGAATGACACCTTTACAATTGATGGATTGGAGCTTTATCCGGAAAATTTCTTAACTATATTTAATCGCTGGGGTAACGAAGTTTACCATAGCAATGGCGGTTATAAAAATGATTGGGGCGGAAATGGACTGAAAGAAGGTACTTATTATTACTTGTTAAAGGTAAAGGATACCAGTGGTAACTGGACTGTATCAAAAGGTTACATTACGCTGCTAAGAAATAATTAATAGTCAATAAAATATTTATCAACTGATATTTTTAATAAATGCAATTTAGATTAACGACATATTTAAGGAAAACGACTGAGTTAAAAACGCTCAAAATATGGTTTCTGTTTATATTATTTATGTCAACCAACATAAAGGTAAATGCTCAATATGTTTTGCTAAAAGCAGATGAAGAATATAAGCTTTTCAACTATACTACGGCTATCAAACTCTATACAGAAGCTTATCAAAAGAAAGCAAGTTTGCATACAATAGAGCGTTTAGCAGATTGTTATAGGTTCACAAAAGATTACCTACAGGCAGAAAGTTGGTACGCCATGCTAACCAAAACAAAAGGTGCCAAGTCTGAGGCATTTTTATATTATGGTGAAGCATTGCGAAATAACTCTAAATACAGTGAAGCTAAAATTCAGTATATAAAATATGCCGAGCTGACAAAATCATTAGGAATAAATAAAAACAATTTATTACTGCTGTCATGCGATTCGGCTCTAATTTGGATGAAAAATCCGAAGCCAATAGTTTTAAATAATGAAAAAGGAGTTAATAGTACTGCGGAAGACTGGGGCAGTGTAATTTATCAAAATTCGATAGTTTTTACATCCGATAGGGCAAATTTAAAAGTGGAAGATGAAGTAAAAAAGGGGAAACCATTTTTAAAGTTTGATGATCCTAACAAGGCACCAAGTAAAAAAACATACGCTTGGACCGGAAATAATTATCTAAGGTTATATCTTAAAAAAGACGGCGACACTGCCATCCTTTTTCCCTTTAATGCAGGTTCCGAATACCATGTGGGTGCAGCAAGTTTTACGAGAGATGGAAAAGAAATGTACTTTACCTTAACGCGTATCCCAAATTTAATCGAGCGTGAAAACGGAATTCCAAAAACTGTTAAAGTAGAAATTTATTCGAGCAGAAAGAACGATGAAGGAACTTGGGGATCGCCATCGCCCTTTAAGTATAATAATGTAAACCTGTACTCTGTAGGCGATCCCTTCATCAGTAAAGACGGTAAAACCTTATATTTTGTGTCGGATATGGCAGGAGGAAAAGGTAAAACAGACATTTATGTTTGTCGTAAGAACCAAGCTGGAGAATGGGGTCAGGCAACTTCAATGGAAGAGATCAATACAGAAGGTGCTGAAAGGAGTCCGTTTTTTGATGAAGATGATAATTTCTATTTCTCTACAGATGGAAGAGTTGGTATGGGTGGTTTAGATGTATTTAAGGCTTCAAAGAGCGGTAACCAACTTGCAACTCCGGTAAATATGGGCTATCCATTAAATTCGCCGCAAGATGATTTTGCCTTTATGTTCAAAAACAAAAGAGAAGGCTTTATTTCATCAGATAGGTTAGGTGGGAGAGGGAGCGATGATATTTACAGCTTTGTTATTAATCCGAATCTAAACATCAAACTTGAAGGTATTGCATTTAACACTAAAACTGGCCTGCCTTTATCTGAAGTAGTCGTTAAGCTCAGTAAGGAAGATGGAACCGCTTTAAGTGTTCAGACAGATCAAAGTGGAACCTATAAGTTCGATTTAGAGGAAAATACCATTTATAATTTGAATGGTGTAAAAACGGGTTATCGCAATGCTCAGCTAAGTCAGGTAAGTAGTGTTGGTCTGAAACAATCTACTGTCCTTAAAAAGAATATTTATCTCGATGTCATCGACTTATTTAAAGAAGTAAGATTGGAAAATATTTACTACGATTTAGATAAAAGTAACATCAGACCAGATGCTGCAATTGAGTTAGATAAAGTGGCAAGAATACTAAAGGAAAATCCAACAATTTGGATAGAACTTGGATCGCACACAGACAGTAGGGCAAGTGATGGTTATAACCTAAAGTTGTCTCAGGCAAGGGCTGATGCTGCAGTAAGTTACATTATCAATAAAGGCATAGATAGGTATAGAATAAGAGCCAGAGGTTACGGCGAAACGAGATTGCTAAACGATTGTAGCAATGGAAAAGATTGTACAGAAGAGCAGCATCAGTTGAATAGAAGAACTGAGATAACGGTTATTAAACAGTAAGAGGATAAAGATTTTTTATATAAATCAGCAGTTGATGGAGCAAAGGCAAAAAGTAATGATAATTGATGATAACCTCATCGACCAAATGATTACTGCACACGTGTTAAAAAAAACGTATGAGAAGGGAGATATCCTCGTGATGGAAAGTGCAACAGCAGCGCTTGAGTTTTTCGACTCAAACAAAGATGATCTATCGGCTATTCCCTCACTTATTCTATTAGATATCGATATGCCTCACATGAATGGTTTTGAGTTTTTGGATAGGTTTAATCTCTATCCTGAAACATTAAAAAAGGCTTGTAGAATTGTAGTGATTACTGGCTCTGATATACCTGGAGATATTGAACTGATGAAGACCTATCCTCACGTTTCTAAATTAATTTTAAAACCACTAAACCACAACGAATTGGTTCCTGTGATTTAATGCTCTCTAATACTCTGCATGTAAAAGCCTCTCAGTAAAATGATAGGCTTTTTTAGTATTTGTTAAGGGTTTGTACTAGCGTATCGTCAAATAAGTGAGGGTTAATTTGTTTTGACTCTAATAAACAAAGGATTGAATATTTGCATTCATTTACTTTATCCTGATCGCCCAAAATTGAGTATGCTTTAATCAATATGTAATTGATAAAAACCTTTGCGATTAAAAACTCTTCATTTACCTGCGTCAGGCTATTTTTTGCATAACCGATGGCCTTATCGTATTCGTGCCTCCTTAAGCTCTGCATCGCCAAAACCGTGTTAAACAAAATTTTAACATTAAAACTGTTAATCTGATTTCTTTGATGATAGTAGATCAATATTCTTTCTAATTGATCTGGTTTTTTATTTAAAATAGAACTCCTAGAGGTTTCTAGCGCCAAAACATGCAAGAGGTAAGCATTGTAAATTCTCGATTTCTGGAAGAGTTCTTTAGTTCCTTTAATCATGTTATTTATGATTTCAATTGCCGTATGAGAATCACCTTTAAACCAGTACACCATGATTAGTAATAGACCAGACATTAAATCATTCGGATTGTCATTAAACTTAAGATCAAGCGCAATATCATTTACTCGATCAAATATTGGATAGTGTCTGTGTTCTCTTCCACTAAACTTATCAATCATGATTTCAACAATTTCACTTGGATCAACAAGCATTGTACTGGTAAGCGATTTATACTTTGATAAATGATTTTTCCGTTCCTTCAGTTTTTCTAGGTTTAAATTGAGACAGTCTGAAAATATTAAGGCAGATTGATAGAAAACAAATGTCTCCTCAGTATCGGCAATCTCGCTAAAAACGTTAAGTATCTTTTGGTAAGACTGATCTGC
>SEDG01000269.1 GCA_004295885.1 Pedobacter sp.
GAGGTAAAATTTCCATCAGAAAAGTCGTCAACAACTTGTGCAGATGTAAGTTTAACGCTTAAAAGCATTAAAAAAAGTAAAGTTTTTCTCATATTTGGTAGATATTAAGAATTAACTAAATATAATAAAAAAACAGAGAAAATGAAAGTTGCAGTAGTAGGTGCCACAGGTTTAGTAGGCACTGTAATGTTAAAAGTTTTGGAAGAAAGAAATTTCCCGTTAACTGAGTTAATCCCAGTTGCATCTGAAAAGAGCGTTGGTAAGTTAATTACGTATAAGGGTAAACAGTTTCCAACCGTTAGCATGGATACTGCGATTGGAATGCGCCCTGATATTGCCTTATTTTCTGCTGGCGGAAGCACTTCATTAGAACATGCTCCTCGTTTTAAAGAAGCAGGAACTACAGTAATTGACAATTCTTCTGCTTGGAGAATGGACCCAGCTATCCCTTTGGTTGTACCTGAGGTAAATGCTCACATTTTATCGTTGGACAATAAAATCATTGCTAACCCAAATTGTTCTACTATACAAATGGTTGTTGCTTTAAAACCTTTACATGATAAATACCGCATTAAACGTGTAGTTGTTTCTACCTATCAATCGGTTACTGGCACAGGTGTTAAAGCAGTGGACCAAATGATGAATGAGCGTAAAGGCATTTACGATGGCGAAATGGCTTATCCATATCAAATTGATTTAAACGTTATTCCTCAAATTGATGTGTTTACAGAAAATGGATACACTAAAGAGGAAATGAAAATGATTAACGAAACCCGTAAAATTATGGGTGATGATAATATTCGCTTAACAGCTACTACAGTTCGTATTCCAGTAATGGGTGGCCACTCTGAATCGGTAAACATTGAGTTCGAGAATGATTTTGACTTGGCTGAAGTTACCTCTTTATTAGAGCAAACGGAAGGAATCATAGTTGTTGATGATACAGCGAACTTAAAATACCCAATGCCCAAAGACGCACACGAGCAAGATGAAGTTTTTGTAGGTCGTATTCGTAGAGATGAATCGATGCCAAACACTTTAAATATGTGGATTGTTGCTGATAACTTACGTAAAGGTGCAGCTACTAATGCGGTTCAAATTGCTGAATATTTGGTAAGAAAAGAATTAGTTTAGATAAGTTAAACGTTGTAAGTTATACGTTTTAAGTTCATATAATTTTAAAAAGTGGTGTAGTTATGCATCACTTTTTTATTTTTAAAGAAAATGTCCCAATCGATGAAAATATTTAAGGTTCAATTACTGATTTTACTTTTTGCCACACAATGTTACGCTCAATTTCCCATTGCCAAGATAGAGCAAGCTTATCAAAATTTAGTTAACGATGAACAGGCAAAATATGCCATTACATCACTATGTGTATTAGATGCGCAAAGCGGAAAAGTGATTTTTGCCAAAAATGAAAATATCGGATTGGCAACTGCTTCTACTTTAAAAACCATTACCTCGGCTACTGCATTTAGTGTTTTGGGTAAGGATTTTAAGTATCAAACTACGCTGGCCTACAGTGGAAAAATTACTGCTGATGGAACTTTGCAAGGCGATTTAATTATTATCGGTGGCGGCGACCCAACTTTAGGTTCGTGGCGTTATGAACAAACCAAAGAAAATGTGGTATTAAATCAATGGGTTAGTGCCATCAAAAATGCTGGCATTAAAAAAATTGAAGGCGCCGTAATTGGCGATGACAGTTTATGGGGAACGCAAACAATGCCCGAAGGCTGGATTTGGCAAGATATGGGAAATTATTATGGAGCAGGAAATTCAGCACTAGCTTGGAGAGAAAATCAGTTTGATATCCATTTAAAAACAGGTGGTAACGTTGGTGCTGATGTTACCATTCAGAAAACCGTTCCAGTTATGCCTTATTTAAAAATTATTAATGAATTAAAAACAGGTTCGTCTGGCTCTGGCGATAACGCTTATGCCTATCTACCTCCTTTTGGCAACTTGGCTTATTTACGCGGCACTTGGGGAATGGGAATTAGCAAAACAGGAATTTCATTAGCACTTCCCGACCCAGCGTTTGATGCTGCCTATCGTTTACAAGACACTTTATTGAGGTTAAAGATCACAAGTACTAACGAAGCAACAACCGCTAGAAGACTAGGCTTGGAGGGGAAAACATTATCAGCCATTTCACAAAAAATAGCAACAGTAAGTTCACCTGCTTTGAGCGAGATTGTATACTGGTTCAACAAGAAAAGCGTAAACCTTTACGGCGAACAATTATTAAGAACCATCGCTTGGAAATTAGGTAAAACGCCTAGCACTAGGAATGGAGCATCATCGGTTATTAATTTTTGGTCGGCAAAAGGAATTGATAAAAACGCACTGAATATTTTAGATGGTAGCGGACTTTCTCCTGGAACTCGGGTAACAACTTTAGCAATGGCTTCTATCTTATTTCAAGCTCAAAAAGAAGATTGGTTTGCCGCCTATTATAACTCCTTTCCAGAAAATAATGGAATGAAATTGAAAAGTGGTAGCATCAATGATGTTTCAGCATATGCTGGATATTATACGGATGCAAAAGGCAACAAATACATTGCAGTTATCAATATCAATAATTACAATGGTTCTGGCATCAGTAAAAAATTGTTTAAAGTTTTGGATGCTTTAAAATAAACAACAGATAAAAACTATTAGCAAGATAAAATCCGTATAATTAAAAATAATCTGCGAATCTGCGGCTAAAAAATGTATGAACTTCGAACTTCGCCCCTTTCAATTAAGTGATTTGCAAAGTTTGGTAAAACACGCCAACAATTACAATATCGCAAAAAACTTAAGTAATAAATTCCCTTTTCCTTACACGCAAAATGACGGCATTGCTTTTATCAACTTAGCATTATCGGTTACGCCACAAGAAATATTTGCGATAGTAATTAATGGAGAAGCTGTAGGTTCTATCGGTGTACATCCGCAAACAGATTTTTACTGCAAAAATGCTGAAATGGGCTATTGGATTGCCGAAGAATTCTGGGGTAATGGAATTGTTCCTGAAGCGATAAAATTGATGGTAGATTATGGTTTCAAAACCTTCAACATCACAAGAATTTTCGCTAGAACATTCGATACCAACATTAAATCGCAAAGAGTCTTAGAAAAAACAGGCTTTACGTTGGAAGCCGAATTAAAAGAAACCTTTTACAAAAACGGGACTATTTACGATGAGCTGATTTATGGCATTAGAAAATCGGTAAATCTCTAATTGAAAAAGCCTATTCCATATTTCATCACCATCCTCATAGCTTTAGTATGGCTTGTTAATGGCCTATTTTGCAAAATCTTAAGTTTTGCTCCTAGGCATCAGGAAATTGTAGCAAGAATTTTAGGAGAAAGATTTGCTCCCAGTTTAACACTAGTTATTGGCTTTTTAGAAGTTGGCATGTTCGTTTGGATTTTAACCGGAATTAGATCTAAAATCTGCTCAACCTTGCAAATTCTGGTTATTGGTGTAATGAATGTTCTAGAATTGCTTTTGGCTCCAGACTTACTGCTGTTCGGAAAATTAAATATCGTTTTTGCTGCAATCTTTATCGTACTGATTTTCATAAATGAGTTTTATTTAAGAGAGAAACAAATCACTAATTCTTAAATATTTAATAAATTGCGATTTCAAATTTAATCGGCAAATCCTAATTATGAAATTTATTGCTTCATTCATTTTTCTATTTTCTCTCAATTTTACTGTTTTCGCTCAAACTATCGAAGGTAACTCAGAAATCGCTACAGATTTAGAAAGTTATGCAAATGGCGAAATCGCAATAATACCAGCACCAGCAAACTTAACAAAGTTGCCTGGGCACTTCGTTTTACCTAACAGCATCACTATTCAAGTTGGCAAATCGCCAGAATTAAAACAAACAATAGAGTTTTTACAGGAGCGCTTGTCTATACCTACGGGATATCATGTAAATGTTATCAACCCACCAACTGCTAATGCGACTATCAAATTAATTATAAATGACACAGAGGATGCAAGTATCGGCATTGAAGGCTACCATCTTTCTGTTGGCGTAAAACAAGTAGTAGTTAGAGCTAACAAGGCATTTTTTCACTAAACAAGAAGTAAAACAGTATATAGATGCAATGGTGCGCTATAAATACAATATTTTGCATTTGCATTTGGCAGATGATGAGGGTTGGAGAATTGAAATTAAAGGTTTACCAAAGTTAACTGAAGTTGGAGCTTGGAACGTAAAACGCGTGGGTACATTTGGAGATTTTATTACGCCTACAGCCGATGAGCCTAGAAACTATGGTGGTTTTTATACGCAAGAAGACATCAAAGAATTGGTAGCGTATGCTAAAGCCCGTTTCGTAAACATTATGCCCGAAATTGATGTGCCTGGCCACAGTTTAGCAGCAGTTGCTTCTTACCCTGAATTATCTTGTACGCCAGAGGCGATAAATTATAAAGTGCGAAGTGGCGAAAAAATCATGGATTGGAGTCGCGGTGCTCCGCCTTTGGGCTTGGTAGACAATACGCTTTGTCCTGCAAATGAAAAGGTTTATGTGTTTTTGGATACAGTATTTTCTCAAATCGACAAGCTTTTCCCTTTCGAATACATCCATGTTGGTGGAGATGAGGTTGCTCGCAATTTCTGGGAAAAGAACGACCAAATTAAAGAGTTGATGAAACGTGAAGGGTTAAAAACTATCCCTGAAGTGCAAGCTTATTTTGAGCGAAGGGTAGAAACTATCATTCAATCTAAGGGCAAGAAATTTATGGCTTGGGATGAAGTTCTAGAAGGAGGTGTATCGTCTACTGCTGCAGTAATGAGCTGGCGTAACATGCAACACGGTATAGATGCAGCGAAAGCTGGTCACGAGGTAGTAATGAGCCCAACGCAGTTTGCATACATAGATTATATGCAGGCTGATGCGATAACAGAACCTAAAGTTTATGCTAGTTTGCGTTTAAGTAAATCTTATGAGTTTGACCCTGTTCCTACAGGTGTAGACCCAAAATTTATCAAAGGCGGACAAGCAAACTTATGGACAGAGCAGGTGTATAACATTCGTCAGGCAGAGTATATGACTTGGCCACGTGGTTTTGCCATTGCAGAATCGGTTTGGTCGCCAAAAGAGAAAAAAAACTGG
>SEDG01000270.1 GCA_004295885.1 Pedobacter sp.
ACTGTGTTTTGTCCTCACATGGTTAAAAGCCTCATCATCTTTTAAGTCAATTAAATCGGCTATAGCCTCTTTTGTGGTTACGTAAGAACCTGGTTCTAATAAGGGGGTTGGGTGCTGATTAACCTTGTTAATTCTATTCGCAATAAAAATTACCCTTTCTCTTTTCTGCGGAACATAATAATAGGCAGCGTTTAAAACCGTCACATTTACTTCGTAACCAAGTGCTCTAATATCAGCCTTAATTTTATCTTCAACTTTTCCTTTAAGCATCGAGCGTAAACCTTTTACATTTTCTGCAACAATAAATTGAGGTTGTAATTCTTTTATAATTTCCAGCATATCCTTATAAAGGGAATTGCGCTGGTCTTCGATTATTCTGCTACCCGACATGCTAAAACCCTGACAAGGAAATCCACCAGAAAGAACGGTTAAGCTTTTGCCTTTTAATTGCTTTTTAACTGTATTGATGAATTGGTCCTTGATGTTTCTTTGGGTAATATCTCCTTCAACTAATGGATGAGAAAGATTCGCCCGATAAGTTTCACCAGCTTCCTTAAACCAATCTAAACCACAAAGTTGTTTAAAACCTGCCATTTCAAAACCTTTTGCCATTCCACCTGCACCACAGAATAAATCGGCAGAAGTGAAATCGGTTTTAGCTGGATTGTCCCAGTCATCTGAAATATCAATCCAATTGATTACATCGGTTTTGGTAGATTTTGGTTTAACTTTTTTTTCCGTTTGCGGAACAATATTTTCATAAACAGATTGATTGATGAAATGCTGCAAATCATTTTCTTCCACCCTGTGTAAACCACCAATTTTACTTGATTTTAGTTTGCCCGAATGAATGTGCCTCCTCACGGTTTTTTGTGAAACGTTTAATTTTTCAGCTACATCTTCAATTCTCAGAAATTGTTTATTGTCCATATTTGTCCCTAATTGTCCAAAGATAAAAAATTTAACCACACCTGCCTGCCGGCAGGCAGGGATAAAAAGGATGAACACAGATAAAAATCAGAATACTAAAGCTTAAAGACTATGTAGAAATACAATAAAACAAAGAAATCTAAATCTGTGTTTATCTGTTTATTTCTGTGGTTAAAACTTCTGCTAGAATGACAAACAAACTACATTTTAAGCTTTGAAAATCAATAGCTTTTCTGCTTAAAATTCGTTATTTTTGCAGGCTGTTTTTTAATACCGAAAAATAATAAATTTATGAGCGAAAAGAACATTGACCTAGGCGAGCAAAAAGATGTAGAAGTGTATGGTGCCAGGGTGCATAATCTTAAAAATATTGATGTTAGTTTCCCTCGAAATCAACTGGTTGTAATTACTGGTTTAAGTGGTAGCGGTAAATCATCCTTAGCTTTTGACACCATTTATGCTGAAGGACAAAGACGTTACATGGAGACATTTAGCGCTTACTCTCGTCAATTTATGGGTGGTATGGAACGTCCAGATGTAGATAAGGTTTCTGGCTTAAGTCCTGTTATTGCTATTGAGCAAAAAACCACCAGTAAAAATCCTCGTTCTACGGTAGGTACCATTACCGAAATTTACGATTTCATGCGTTTACTTTACGCTCGTGTTGGAGATGCCTTTTCTTACAACACAGGTGAGAAAATGGAGCGCATGAGCGAAGACCAAATCCTTAAGAATATTTACAAGAAGTTCGACACGATGCCAGTTAATATCTTGGCGCCCGTGGTTAAAGGTCGTAAAGGTCATTACAGGGAACTGTTCGAGCAGATTCGTAAACAAGGTTATGTTAAAGTTCGTGTAGATGGAGAAATAAAAGACATCACGGCGAAAATGCAGGTAGACCGCTACAAAATTCACGATATAGAAATTGTGGTCGACCGATTAATTGTTGATGACAAAGACCACAAACGTTTATTGGATAGCATCCAAACTGCCATGCGGTTGGGTAAGGGCATTATAAAAATAAGCGATAAGGATAATAATGTGGCACATTTCAGTAAATTTCTGATGTGTCCAACTACAGGAATTTCTTATGATGAACCGCAACCAAATAGCTTTTCTTTCAACTCGCCTTATGGTGCTTGTGAGCGTTGCGATGGTTTAGGTTACATTTTTGTTGTAGATAAGGAATCGGTAATGCCGAATATGAAATTGAGCATTATCAATGGCGGTTTAGCTCCTTTAGGTGAATATCGCGATGTTTGGATGTTCCAAGTATTAAAAGCTTTAGGTAAAAAATATAACTTCTCACTTTCTACGCCTTTGGAGAAATTGGGAGATGAAAATATAGACATCATCTTAAATGGAACGCATGACCTTTTAAGTGTTGCTGTCGAATACAATAAATGGAACGTTCAGAATTATCAAATCACTTTTGATGGTATCATTAAATTGTTGGAAGAGCAACAAGATAAAAGAAGTGATACTGAGAATGCAAATGACATGGATAGTTTCCGTAAGTTAAAAACTTGCCCGGTATGTCATGGTGCTCGTTTGAAAAAAGAAAGTTTGCACTTTAAGGTTGATGGTAAAAATATCTTCGAGCTTGCCGAAATGGATATTTTCAGTTTAAAAACTTGGTTCGCTGATGTAGAAGCTCGTTTAAATGAAAGACAGAATACCATCGCGAAAGAAATTCTTAAAGAGATTAGAGCTCGTATTGGTTTCTTGACTGATGTAGGTTTAAATTATCTATCGTTAGACAGAACCGCTCGTACACTTTCTGGTGGCGAGGCCCAACGTATTCGTTTGGCTACTCAAATTGGTTCTCAGTTAATGAATGTAATGTACATTTTGGATGAACCAAGTATTGGTTTGCACCAAAGAGACAACGAACGTTTAATTGGCGCTTTGAAAAATCTACGCGATTTAGGCAATACCGTTTTGGTGGTTGAACACGATAAGGATATGATTTTAGAAGCTGACCACGTAATAGATGTTGGTCCGGCTGCGGGTGTACATGGCGGACAAATTGTTGCACAAGGAACGCCAGCAGAGATTTTGAAATCAGGTACTTTAACGGCTTCTTATCTAAATGGTGAGAAGGGAATTCAAGTTCCTAAGAAGCGTAGAAAAGGTAATGGACATAAATTATCTATCATTAAAGCAACTGGACATAATTTAAAGGAAGTGTCGGTTGATTTCCCTTTGGGTAAATTTATTGCGGTTACAGGGGTTTCAGGGAGTGGTAAATCTAGTTTAATTACTGAAACCTTATATCCAATCTTAAATCATCATTTCTTTAGAGCGAAAAAACATCCGCTTCCTTACGAGAAAATTAATGGTTTGAAGGAGATAGACAAGGTAATTGAAATTGACCAAGCTCCGATTGGTCGCACACCAAGGTCAAATCCATCTACTTATACTGGCGTTTTTTCAGACATTAGAAACTTATACGTAATGTTGCCAGAGGCGAAGATTAGAGGTTACAAACCTGGTCGTTTCTCGTTTAACGTTAAAGGTGGAAGATGTGAAACTTGCCAAGGTGCAGGAATGAAAGTTATCGAGATGAATTTCTTGCCAGATGTTTCGGTTCCTTGCGAAGAATGTGGCGGTAGAAGATATAACCGCGAAACTTTAGAGGTTCGTTACAGAGGTAAGTCTATTAGCGATGTATTGGACATGAGCATAGAAGAAGCTTGTGAATTCTTCGAAAATATGCCAGCCATCTATCGTAAAATTAAAACTTTAAATGATGTTGGTTTAGGCTATATCCGCCTCGGACAATCTTCTACAACTTTGTCTGGTGGTGAAGCACAACGTGTTAAACTGGCTACCGAACTTTCTAAAAAAGACACAGGCAAAACCTTCTATATTTTAGATGAACCAACCACTGGTTTGCATTTTGAAGACATCAATGTGTTATTGGGTGTGTTGAATGAGCTGGTAGAAAAAGGCAATACAGTTCTGGTAATCGAGCATAATTTAGATGTGGTAAAAGTTGCCGACTGGGTTATCGATTTAGGAGAAGAAGGTGGAGCAGGAGGTGGTAGAGTTATCTTCGAAGGTACACCAGAGGGATTAATTCAAAACCCAATAAGCTTAACTGGTAAGTTCCTGAAAAA
>SEDG01000271.1 GCA_004295885.1 Pedobacter sp.
TTGCCTCATTTTAACGAAGTTGATGAATGTGCAGGATTAGATTCTTTAGTGACCTATAAGTTATGGAAAGAATTGGGAATGACAGGTGAAAATACTTTGCATGACATTCGGTGGGGAGAAAATTACAAAGTAGAAGGCATTAATGAATTTGTGTGGCTTTTCTTGATCTCTGGAGCAGCACCAGCAGCTCATTTTATAGATGGTTATAAAGGTGCAAGTAGCGATAGGCAACCAGCTATGTATTTCAGATTGGGCGGAGGTACCTTAAAAGGAATAAGTAAGCCAGGATTTATAATTTGGAGCAGGGTTTATGTTTGCGATAATGCCTTACATTGCGATTTAGGTGTGGGAGAAGTTGTAGCTTTGCCAATTGAAGAAACAAATAGACGCTGGAATGAAACTACTCCAGAATGGCCAATCATGCATGCTGTTTTAAAGGGTGTTAGTCGCGACCAAATGATGGCCAGACATAAAGCAAATCATATTCAGGTAGTTTACGCAAATTACGAGGCAAGCGCCCATGAAGCGTGTAGAGTTAAAGCAGCAGCAATGGATGAATTAGGAATTTCAGTGCATTTTTGTGGTGATGTTAACCTAATTAAGAAGAGGAATTAATTTTAATTGAGAATGAGATATATAGGAATACTTTTTTTGTTTTTGATAAGCCTAACAAATACGTTAGCGCAGAATAATGCTGTTGCTGATAAAGAAGCTTATGTGAAGGTAATAACCGAACGTGCTGCTAAAATTGTAACCGTCTTAGGTATTGATGATAAAGCTAAAGCAGAAAAAGTTGCAAACGTAATTAGAGACCAATACAGTAATTTAAATGATATTTATGCTGCTCGTGATTTAAACGTGAAAGCTTTAAAAGAAAAATACAAAGAAAACAAGGCAGAAAGAGATACTGCTTTAGCGAAAGAAAACAGAGCTGTTGAAGCTTCCCTAGCCAAGCTTCATAAAAAATACCTAAAGAATTTATCTGCTCATTTAACAGAAAAACAAGTTGAGCAAGTTAAGGATGGAATGACTTACGGAGTTGTACCTTTAACTTATAGAGCATACCAAGAACAAATACTAACCCTTACTGAAGACCAGAAAAAGCAAATATTGACTTGGTTAATCGAAGCAAGAGAAAAAGCGATGGATGCAGAATCATCTGATAAAAAACATGCTTGGTTTGGCAAATATAAAGGCAGGATAAACAATTATTTATCTGCTGCAGGTTACGATTTAAAAAAGGAAGGTGAAGAATGGCAAAAGAGAATAAAGGCTGCTAAAGGCAACTAGGAAAATAAAACAAACTAACCAAATAATATCATATGAACTCAAAATTTTTACACAAATTTTCATTGTTCTTGCTACTAATGTTGTTGGCAAGTACAGTTATCTTTGCTCAAGACCGAAAGGTTACGGGTAAAGTAATTGATGAAAGCGGCCCTGTTCCTGGGGTAAACGTTAGCATCAAAGGAATCCCTAGCAACGTAAGCACAAATGCTGAAGGTGTTTACACTATTCAAGTAAAGTCTGATGCTGATGTATTGGTATTTTCTTTTATCGGCTATGTTAGACAGCAAGTTATAGTAGGGAAGCAGTCGAAGATTGACGTTACTTTAGTTTCAGAAAACAGTACTTTGAATGATGTAATTGTTGTAGGTTATGGCACAAAAAAACGTTCTGAAATATTAGGTTCCATTGCAACCGTAAAGGCGGAAGACATACAAGATTTACCTGTTCCTAATATTGCAGCAGCACTAAGAAATAGGCTGCCAGGTGTTGGCGTAAGTGCGGTATCTGGAAAGCCGGGTTCTTCAATTACACTTAACATCAGAAATTCGTTTGCCTCAGATCAAGCAAAATTAAACGGAGTTACAACAGAGCCTTTATATGTAATAAATGGAATAACTGTAACTAGAGAGGAATTTGATAACCTTGACCCTACAATGGTTGAAGATATTTCATTCCTGAAAGATGCTTCTGCAGCAATCTATGGTGCTTCTGGAGCGAAAGGGGTAGTATTAATAACTACGAAAGTGGGTAAGGTTGGTAAGCCGAAAATTAGCTATACTGGCTTTAGAGGTGTCTCGGACGCTACCAATAAGCCAGATATGTTAACAGCTTATCAACATGCGTCATTATTAAATGATAGTTATAGAATTGGAAACGCTCTTCCCTCTAATATGTTTTCTGATGCAGACTTAAATCAATTGAAAAATAGTACGACAAAAAGTTGGTTTGATGAATTGTGGGATGCAGCAGCAGTTAATAGACACACACTAAACGTAAGTGGTGGTAGTGAGGCGATCACATTTTTTGCTGGAGGTAATTATTATGACGAGGCAGGAAATTACGGCGGAATTAGATATAATAAATACGGTTTCCGTTCGGGAATGAACGCTAAAATAAACAGCCAATTATCAGCTTCTGTAAGCTTAAGTGTTGATTATTCTAAAAAGGAAAGTGATACCTATAAAAATGGTGGCGAGAATGACCAGGCTTTCTTTCAACAACTAATTACCACACCTTTATGGGTGCCAATACAAATTGATGGTAAACCCGTAAACTATAATAATAATACAAATCCATTAGCTGTAATCCAATCGGGAAATAATATTTATAGTAAAGGACAAGGATTGTCTATTAATGCATCTTTAGATTATAAACCTAACTTTTTAAAAGGGTTAACTGCTCGTTTACAATTTGGTAAGTCAAATAGAAGTGGCAATGATAATCAATACGTACCGCCATATGTGGTTTATAATTTTAAAAGGACAGGGCAAAACAACTTATTGTTTACAAATGAGGTTATTAACACCACAACTGCAGTTGGTTTAGCAAATACACAGTTGGCGCCATCTACTAGTACAAGTTCTAGTTATCAGGGGATTTTCTCTTTAAGTTATAATAAAAAAATCGGCGAGCATTCATTTGACATCATGGCAGCTGCTGACCAGTCAGAAAGTTCTTCTGAAGGTTTAGGTGTGTATTGGAGAAACCAGTTATTGCCTGGCGTAGACGAATATTGGGCATTTGATAATTCTACGTTCACTCTTGCTAACCGCAACATTTATGAAACCGCTAAAAGGTCTTACATTGGTCGTGCAAACTATAATTTTTCGAATAAGTATTTCTTTGAGGCCATTGCTCGTTTAGATGCATCATCAAATTTTGCACCCGGAAACAGATGGGGTTTATTTCCAACAATAGGTTTGGGTTGGGCGCTTAGTGAAGAGAAATTTATCAAAGAAAAATTCAAATTCATAAGTTTTATGAAGCTTCGTGCTAATTATGGTGTTGTGGGTGAAGATAGGGTTGATTCAAGGTTGTGGCAATCGAGATATACGGTAGATCCTAATGGCTATTCTTATAACGAAACCTTATTATCTGGTGTAAATCCATCAATCATTCCTAATCCAGATATTTCATGGGAAAAAGCCAGAACACTTAATCTAGGTTTAGACGCGTCGTTCTTAAACAACAAATTTAATTTAGGTATTGATGTTTATCACAGATATTCTTATGATGTTTTTGACAAGGGAAATAACGAAAATTTCCCGATGTATGCAGGGTTTGAAGCTCCATTGTTAAATTACGGAGAGAGAGTTAGTTGGGGGTCAGAGTTTTCGGTAGGCTATCAGACTAAATTATCGAAAGATTGGGGTTTTAATTCGAACGTGAATTTTGGTTTTACCAATTATCGCACTGACAAAATGTTTTACAATCAATTTCAACTATGGGATAATACCTATCCCGATTTGAAATATATGTTCGGAACTGATCCTAGGAAATATAACAGTTCAAACTATGGACTAATTTCTAAGGGTATGCTAAGAACTCAAGCAGATGTTGATGCACTTTTAAACAAATATCCTACTTACACTATCAATAGTAAGGTTCCACAAGTTGGTTGGTTATACTATGAGGACATCAATGGCGATGGAAAAATTACTGAAAAAGACCAAACTACCATGTACGAGAGTACTAATTCGAAAATTGGATTTGGAATTAACTTAGGAGTAAC
>SEDG01000272.1 GCA_004295885.1 Pedobacter sp.
AATATGCCAGGTGGTGTAGCAAAAGTGATAGAAATTGGCAAGGCTGACCATAAGTTTAGCTTAGGTAGTTTTTCTCCAGATTTTGTCAGCTCCTCTTTCTGGGTGGTATTGCTTTATGGGTTTTTTATCAACCTGAACAACTTCGGGATGGACCAAAACTACATTCAGCGTTACCATACGGCATCATCAAGTAAAGCGGCATCTAAGTCAATTTGGTTATGTGTTTGGTTATATGTACCAGCTTCGCTGTTGTTTTTTGTGATAGGTTCGGCTTTATATGCTTATTACCAAGTAAATCCAGATTTAATTTTAGCTATCAAACATCAAGTTGCCTTAGAACGATTGCCGTTAAACGCATCAGCAGCAGAAATATTAAAAGTACAAAATGCATTGATGCCAGCAGATTATGGTGATAAAATTATGCCTCATTTTATGGTCAACAAAATCCCTATTGGATTAGTTGGGTTGATTGTTTCAGCCATTCTATCTGCTGCAATGAGTACCATTAGCTCAGGAATGAATTCATCAGCCACAGTATTTACTGTAGATATTTATAAAAGATATTTCAAAAAGGATATCAACGAAAAGCAAAATTTATCTGTTTTACACATCGCAACAGTTGTTTTCGGTTTGATGGGTATGATAGCAGGGATTGCAATGATAGGGGTGAAAAGTATTTTAGATGTGTGGTGGGAACTATCAGGGATTTTTGCAGCAGGAATGTTGGGGTTATTCTTGCTAGGGATTGTAAGTAGGCAAACTAAAAATCACGAAGCAATTACAGCAACAATGATAGGAATAGCCGTTATTATCTGGATGACCTTCTCTCATTTACTGCCACCGGAGTTCGAAACTTTCAGAAATCCGCTGCATAAAAATATGATTATAGTGGTGGGTACATTAACCATTTTTTTAACAGGAATAATTTTAACTAGAATAAAAAGAAAGAGCGCTTAAGACGAGGTTAATGCTAATTATATAAAAAATTATGTCTTGATGATTAATCGTTATACATACGCTTATCTTAAGACGCTAAACATAAAATAGAGAATGGAAAATTCACAAAAGGGATTCATCCCAGTAATGCTTACACCTTTTTCAGACAATGGAAGTATTGATTATCCTGCACTTACACAGTTAACAGAAGTTTATTTGCAAGCTGGTGCCGCTGGTCTATTTGCTAATTGTTTATCCAGTGAAATGTTTGAACTAACTGATGCCGAAAGAATTCAGGCCATCAAGCACGTTATAAATGTGGTAGGCGGAGAAGTTTCTGTAATTGCCACTGGAACTTTTGGTGGGACGATCACCAAACAAGCTGATTTTGTGAAAAGAGTATACGATACAGGAGTAGAAGCAGTAATTGCAATTACCAGTTTGTTAGCAGATGAAAATGATGGCGATGAGGTTTTTAATGCTAATGTTTTTGATTTATTAGCGCAGACAGATAACATCCCGTTAGGTTTTTATGAATGTCCCGTTCCCTACAAAAGAGTGCTAAAACCCACTCAGCTGCAACAATTTGTAGCAACAGATAGATTAATTTATCACAAAGACACAAGTTTAGACCTTAATCAAATTAAAGAAAAATTAGCCTATACTCAAGGGCATAAATTTGGCTTGTATGATGCTTATATGGTTCATGCTGTCGAATCCTTAAGAGCTGGTTCTGCTGGTTTATCTTGTATACAAGGTAATTACTTTCCAGAATTAATCGTTTGGCTTTGCGACAATTATAATGATGAAAGTTTAGTGGAGGAGGTTAACATTGTACAACAATTTATTATCGATAATATGGATGTAATGCACAATGTTTATCCAATTGTGTCAAAATATTTCCTTCAGAAAAGGGGATTGAATATTTCAACTTATACCAGAAGAGAAGTAGGTTTGTTTACCCCACAAGTTATTAAAGAAGTAGAAAGTTTGTTTAAGGATTATACAACATTGTTAAATGACTTTAACATTAAAGTGATTATATAAGGGCTTAATTGAATGGGGAAATTTGCGTATTGTTAATTTCAGTTAAAAATGCAACCATTGAGGTAATATCAATTCTTGATGACTTGTTTATTTAGGTGCCTTGTTCATAGTAAACTCCTTTTAGATCGTTTAGTACATACTGGACCCATCATTAAAATCTAGATAATTTTTCTGTAAGCAGCTAAGGGAGAATTTCCGTTCAAAAGCTAGTTTTAGTCAAGCTTGTCCTATACAAAACCGCGATTGTAGGCTTCCTGTAGGCAAAAACCTATCAAAATCCCCTTTATCGGCGGTTATATAGCTGTTTTATAGGCTTTTTATCGAAGCAATACCCTAGTTGGTGCCTACCAAGTACCTAGCAGATACCTAGTCGTTACAGGTCATGGCAAAACGAGAGTTAGATTGCGATAAGTATTGCGTTTGACGCAGGTTAGCGGCTAGCGTTTATGGGTTAGCTAGAATTTTTTAAATAATTAATTAAACGAAAGGTTTAACCAATAAATGTTTTTGAGTTTAGAGCCTACCTATTGATATAGCTAAAACGTAGTGATGGTAGTTTCATCTTACGTTCATCCTTCGTTCATCTTACGTCTTTTCAGGCCCTGTTGATTAGCCTTGATGGTTCCGGGCTAAGATATAGATGTTAAACTAATGACTAATGAATCATTGAACTATTTATTCATTCAAATACTTCCGCTTATAATCCAAAGGCGTCATGCCTGTAACCTTCTTAAAATGCCTGTAGAAGTTAGAAACGTTGTTGAAACCACAATTAAAACAAATCATCTCTGTGGGTAATTTATTCTCTATCAAGAACCTGCAAGCGTGACTTATCCTAATTTCAATTAGAAAATCGTAATAGGTTTTCTTGGTCATTAATTTAAAATAACGACAAAACGAAGTAATACTTAAATTACTTAAAGAGGCAATTTCTTCTAAGGTGATGTCTTTTTTATAGTTGGAGAGGGTGTAGGTGCAGATTTTATTAATTCTTAACGTTTCAGATTCATTAGATTGGTAGAAGGTGTTTTTGCTGGTAATTAGTTCGAATTCATCCGTTTCGGCTAAAGTTTTTAAAATGGTTAGTAAAATAATAATGCGCTCCAAGTTAGTCGCATGAATGGCGTCTTCCATCAGCTTTGCTAATTTTTCTTTCGCTTTGCCGTGAATAATCATTCCGCTTTTAGCCTTTTCAAACAACTTAGGGATAAGGTAAGCCTCTGGTAAATTTAGCAAGTGTTTCCCTAAGCAATCCGGCAAAAAATGGATAACCATAGCCTCCACTTTCAAGTCTGGATTATTCTGAAAATACTCCTCTTTACAACGCCAAGTATGAGGTAAATTTTCGCCTAGTAAAACCATCTCATCAGACACAAAATTGCTAATGTTATCTCCAATAAATCGAACTCCCTCACCCTTGATGTTATAGTGCAATTCCAACTCCGGATGGTAGTGCCAAATATTACCAAAATCTGGTTTAATATCATGTCGAATACTGAACGAACTTTGTAAAGTAATTGGGACTTTATGAAAATGAGGTTTCATCTTAAAAAATAAATATTTGGTTTCTTTGGCATTTCTAATTTTTGCAAATCATATTGCTGTAAAAGCTAAAGGTAGTTGGTTTTATGATAACATCCTATATTAATTTGGCAAAAACTTAGATAAAATAGTGTTTTTCTTTGTTGAGTTTTGTATATGGCCGCTTTGGCTATAACCAAAATATAAACCGACAAACTCTTTTTATATAAATTGTTTGTTCAGTAATGAATTATGAAGCAGGGTGTACTAAAGCAAATCGTATTGGTTTCTAGTGGAGATTTAAGGCTTTCGGCAAATCAAAATTGTTGGGCTGCTCAACTTCAAATGGAAGCGAATTTAACCACAGCAATTGAGAAATTTGGCTGGACTGTTAAACGTGCTCATCCCTATAATTCTACAAAAAAACATGGCTTCATAGATTCCCAAAGAATGGGTATGGATGTGTTCCATGATATCGACCCCAATCAACCCTTAATTGT
>SEDG01000001.1 GCA_004295885.1 Pedobacter sp.
GCCCGTTCGTCTAGGGGTGAGGACGCCAGATTTTCATTCTGGAAACAGGGGTTCGATTCCCCTACGGGCTACGAACCGCTTTACAAATAAAAGTTGAGCGGTTTTTTTATCAATACCAAGTTGATGTGTAAGGATTTATGGCTTACAAGTTTAACATCGACAAAATAGTGCGGGATGGAGCAGTTGGTAGCTCGTCGGGCTCATAACCCGAAGGTCATCAGTTCGAGTCTGGTTCCCGCTACCTTTTTAAGGTTTGGAGTTTAGAGTAAAAAGTTGTGAGTTAGCTCACTACTCAAAACTCTCAACTCAAAACTGATAAAAATGGCCCGCTCGTCTACCGGTTAGGACGCCAGATTTTCATTCTGGAAATAGGGGTTCGATTCCCCTGCGGGCTACGAAAGAAATAACTTGCTGATTTTCAGCAAGTTATTTTTGTTTAAAGGGAATAGAACCTAAACTGCATTATAATTTATAAAAACCTGCTTATCAATGATTTGCAGGTTTTTTTATTTAAAATCTATATCGAAATACATCAAAATGGAGTCAATAACAGTGAGTTTTTTAGTGAGTTAATAATGAGTATTGCGAGTAATATTTAACCATCGACTGGTTCTATAATGGAACATCTTGACAAGAATACCTGTCGGGATTAATTTTGTATTAAAAACTAAAATACTATGAGTCAGAACTATTCACTTCATTTTTTCCTAAAAGCTCCCAAAAATTATATTGTTGGCCCAAAGCAGGTATATATGAGAATAACCGTAAGTGGTAGTGTGCCGAAAGAAGCTTCGGTAGGTAGGAAATGGAAGCCAGAACATTGGATTTCTAATGCAAACAGGGCAAAAGGAACAACAGAGGTAGCCAGAACATTGAATAGCTATCTAGACGCAATCACAAGAGAAATGGAAAAGATCCATACCCAAATGGTAAAGGAGATGATTGAAATTACTGCCGAAAGCCTAATGTCAAAATTTAAAGGCAAGGAAAAGAAAGCGAGATTTTTAATAGAGGTCTTTGCAGATCACAACAAGAAAATGGAAGTTTCCATTGGAAAGATTTTTAAGGCAAATACATTAAAGGGCTATAAATCTTCTATTGGTCATTTGACTGAGTACCTTATGAAGGTTTACAGAACAAAAGATATTGACTTGCTGAAGATTGACCATGGCTTTGTTGTAGGTTATGAGTTTTTTCTGCGAACAGAAAGAAATATCAGCGCCATCTCGGCAGCCAAGTATATCAAACATTTCCGTAAAATCATTAACCTGTCGATTGCACACGGATGGATTAAACAAGATCCATTCACATTCTACAAAAACAAGGCAAAGCCCAGAGATAAGGAATTTCTTACGAAGCATGAGTTAGATGATATCTCCGAGATAATACTTAAATCAACAAGGTTGAATCAAGTTCGGGACGTCTTTGTCTTCTGTTGTTATACTGGCCTTTCATATGCAGATATTAAAAAGCTGAAACGCTCTAACATCAGAAAAGGTGATGATGGGAAACTCTGGATTTATACAAATAGAGAGAAAAATGCGAATGTGTCAAACATACCACTACTGGATACCCCAGAAAATCTGATGCGTAAATACATACATAACATTGAATGTGAGTTAAGTGGTTCTGTTTTTCCCGTACAAAGCAATCAGAAAATGAATAGCTATTTAAAAGAGATTGCCAGCTTATGTCGCATTCACAAGATAGTAACCTTTCATATCGCTAGACATACATTTGCTACAACTGTTACTTTAAGTAATAATGTGCCACTGGAAAGTGTCGCAAAGATGCTTGGGCATAAAGATTTGAAAACTACACAACATTATGCTAAGGTTTTGGATAAAAAGGTTGGAGAGGATATGATGGAGTTAAATAGAAGGTTAAATGTAGTTTGAGTTTTTGTATTGTTTAGCAGGCAGTCGGTTTCTTATGGTAGCTCTGATTCGCACTCGTAGATATTGCTTTAAAATATTTAATCTTAAACACCGGATATGTTTACTCTATTTGGACTATGATTTGTATTTACTAACTCCATATCAGGCTTTATCCATCCTTAATAAAAGGAATTGATTGGCACCGCAAATGAATTTAACCGATATGCTCCCATCAAGGTGATTGATTTTTAAATACGACCCGCAGCGTTGGATTAATGATTACTATGACTAGTCAATTAACTTTTGAAAGCTTATGTAATCTCTAAAAATGATATCTTTTGAATGCCTCTATTGCCGCATATTCTGCAAGGCCTAATTGGTTATAGGAATTAGCGGTTTCAGCCGTCCTTTCCTCTGCCCTCACCCAGAACTCTCTCGCATCATCCCCAGGGAAAACTGGAGTGTCTTTTTGGGATTGATGCTTGAAGATAGCCAGGCGTTTTCTTTTTACCTCTGCTGGTGATAAGGGCACGGCCATTTCTATTTCATGCGTCTCAAATTCATGCCATGCGCCCCTATAAAGCCACACCCAACAATCTTTTACCCAATCATCAGTTAGCTTCAACCGTTGCAGGGCATTTATAATAATGTTGAAGCAGATTTTGTGGGTGCCGTGTGGATCCTCAAAGTCACCGGCGGTGAAAACTTGGTGGGGTTTTACTGCCCTTAATAAATCCATTGTTTTTAGGATATCATCTTCAAAATCAGAGAAGCTATTGAATTTAAACCTGTCGTAAAAAGGTAAATCCATGAAATGGATGCGGGGATCGGGAATACCAGTGAACCTTGCGCCAGCAATTGCCTCGCCTTTTCTAATCAGGCCCTTAATGGACAGCAATTCACGAATGTCAGTCTGGTTAGGCTGTTTTATCTTGAGGAAGGCACTGATTTCTTGGTAGGTGTGCTTCAGTTTGGTGACATCTATCTGTTGCGATTTATTAAAATCTATGCTGAACTCCAAGAACCTTAAGGCATCATCGTCCCAAACCGCAGTGTTTCCCGAAGTCTGATAAGCTACGTGTACCTCATGGCCTTGATCGGCAAGGCGCATGAACGTACCTCCCATGGAAATCACGTCATCATCTGGATGTGGTGAAAAGACTATTGAGCGCTTTAGGGATGGTTCCCTGCGCTCCGGCCTTTGCAAGTCGCTTGAATTAGGTTTTCCACCGGGCCAACCGGTGATGGTATGCTGCAGATTATTGAATATTTCTATGTTCAAGTTATACACGGGGCCTTTTTCCGTGGCCAGCTGGGCCATTCCATTATTGTTGTAGTCGTCTTCAGTGAGTTTTAGGATGGGCTTGCCAGTCTTTTTTGCCAACCAGATCACGGCTTTCTTAATCAGGCCAATATCCCAGGTGCAATCACGCACTAACCAAGGGGTGTCAAACCTAGTCAGCTCGGATGCTGCATCGTTATCCAAAATGAACTCGACATTTTCCGCAACCTGAAGATAGGTGGCGGGTAGGTTGGAGGAAATCTCTCCCTCGACCGCTTTCTTGATAATACCTGCCTTCTTTTTGTGCCAAGCTAGGAGAATGATCTTTTTTGCCTTAAAAATAGTTCCAACTCCCATTGTTATCGCCTTGGTAGGCACATTTTCCTTCCCCCCAAAATCCCTGGAGGCATCTCGCCTGGTAAGGTCGTCCAAGGTAACCAACCTCGTACCCGAGTTTGGCGCTGAACCTGGTTCGTTAAATCCGATGTGACCAGTCCGCCCAATGCCCAGCAACTGTAAGTCTAATCCTCCATATGAGGAGATTTTCTGTTCGTAGGCTAAACAAAATGCCACCACGTCCTTTTCTGGCAGCATACCATCTGGAATATGGATGTTTGCTCGCCCGATATTGATGTGGTCGAAAAGGTTTTTGTTCATGAACTCCACATAGCTCTGTGTCGCGTTACTTTTCATTGGGTAATACTCATCCAAGTTAAAGCAGATTACATTTTCGAAGCTTAAATTTTCTTGCTGATGCTGCCTGATTAACTCCTGATAAACTTTTATCGGGCTGGAGCCGGTTGCCAGACCTAAGATGGTAGGCTTTCCCAGGTCATCATTTTTCCTGATGAGATCCGCAATCTCTTTAGCTACCGAAACAGCTGCACTTGCCTCATCGGCAAAAATAGTAACGGGTAGTTTTTCAAAACGAGTTTCTTGTAATAGGTTTAAGCGAGACATAGTCATTTGGTTTGCCATTCAAAGTTAATAAATAAATATAATAATTATTTATAGTTATTAAAAAATATTATTAATTTAGCTTCGCGATCTTTAAAATTTAAATGATATGATCTTGATAGCTGATAGTGGTTCTACAAAGACAAATTGGGCATTGATAGCAAATGAAAATTTCAGCTATTTCGACACCGAGGGATATAATCCTTATTATATGGATTCGAACTATATTAGGAATTCCGTGTTAACGGGTTTTGATGACCTGGCAGTGAGAAGGCAAGTCAAACAAGTGTATTTTTATTGTGCTGGATTTTCCTCAGCGACCAGGCCGATCGTGGAAAGTGCACTGGGTTTTTGTTTCGAAAATGCCGAGATTACAATTGAAGGCGATTTGCTGGCAGCTGCGAGGTGTTTGTTGGGGAAGGAGAAAGGTTTTGCCGCGATTTTGGGAACGGGAACCAACACTTGTTTTTATGATGGGGAAAGGATTGTGGAGATTGTTGATTCCCTGGGCTTTTTGGCTGGCGACGAGGGTAGTGGCTCATACATAGGCAAACAGCTCATTAAGGCCTACGTAAGAAAATCTATGCCAATCCACCTGTATTTGCTGTTTGAGCAAACTTTTAAGATGAACAGCGACCAAGTTATTGCTGAATTATATGGTACCAGTTCTCCGAATAAATTTGCGGCAGGTTTTACCACCTTTGCCGGGCAGAATATTGATGATGACTTTGTAAAAGCTTTGGTTAAGTCATCGTTACGGGATTTCTTTTCCGGGATTATTGTGCATTATAAAAATTACCACGGTTCGTCCATCAGTTTTGTGGGCTCGGTAGCCTTTGCATTTTTGCCGATGCTGGCAACTGTTACTGAAGATTTTGGCATGAGGCTAGGTAAAGTGATTAAAAGTCCATTAGCTGACTTAATTGCCTATCATTTAGCTGACAGGCCAAAGGCATTATCCTAAAATTATACAATTGGCCATCCATTGTCTCGACTTTCCGTTGCAAACAACTAACCCGACCATACTATGAAAAAGCTTGTTCTAATCTTACTTCTGATAGCTGTTCAAAAATCTTATGCCCAAATCCTGACATCAAAAATTTTAAACCAATTAAGGAATGGGAAGAATGGCGAAATCATACAACTTCCTGGGTTTATTAACCAGGATTTCAAGAAGATTGAATTTGCTAAGGTCGTGCTTCCAGGGCCGCAATTCGTCATTTCTGATGATCCAGAATATATCAGGTTGCCAGAGGCGATCGTGGCAAGGGAGATAGTGCAGCCGGGTAGCGTTAGGCTTTATGTCTACAATGTTAACGCCGTGAAAGAGCCAAAAAAAATGCCCCGGAAAGTAACGGCTGTGATCAAGAACCTAGGTAGTGCGCCATTGCACTTACGGATGCTGAAATATTCGTCGCAAAAGCCAAGCAATAACTATTTTTTAATGGGCAAGCAGGGATTGAATGATTATTTTTCTTCTGCTGGTTCTCAAAAAATCTTTAAGGTCAGTCCAGGTGAAACAGTAGCCATAGACAAGGCCTTGGAGCAAAATGTGGTGATGTTTGATGAACTGGTCCATGGCCTTTATGAATTCGTGGTTGACCAGCCGGCAGAGATTGCTGTTTTACAGACTTCGCCAGAAACCCCGGGGCCTAGGGCCTATGCTATCATTAAGGAAATTGTTCCCTATGGACATAAAAATGCAGGACGTGGGTTATTTGGTGTAAGTAACTATCAGATTAGTGGTAAAAACCTTATAAAAACCGACGAAGCGGCTACTCAATTAGTCATCGCAGATGGAGTTGATGACCCTTGGGTTGTTGGAAGGGATGGCATTTCTGGCGTGGAAGCCAAACTGGCCGGAAATTACGGCGTGATGTATAACGTTGAGCTGAAATGGAAAAGCACAAACGGTAAAGGTTTGGCACTGGTTACCTGGAATTCACGTACCGATAACAAGTGGTGCAGTGGCATGGCGAACGCCATTCTTGTCAAAAAAGAAAATACAAAGGATGAAATAGTCACTATCCCCGTAAGTCAATTGACAACAAGGGGGGCGCCGGAGGGCGTACTGGTCCAGGTTTTTAGGCCTGACCCCAACAAAGAGATTCAAACCTTGAGGTTTACCTATTCTCCACCTGGAGCTTCTTGCTTGCCAACCCCGCTGATCTTTATACCGATAGACCTTTAACTCGATATGTATCTTGCAAATGAGTATTGATTGCGCCTAGGCTAGTCTAGGTTTAATAGCCTGTTACGTGCCAATAAACAAGCCCCGATCACGCCAGATTTTTCTCCCAGGGAAGAGAGCTTGATTTTGGTATCGTTGTTCACCAGGCTAAGGGAGTACTTGTTGATTGCGCTTTTAATGGGCAATATGATGTATTCGCCAGTTTTTGCCAAGCTGCCGCCAACAATGACAAGTTCTGGGTTAAATATATTGATCAGCAATGCCAATCCCCTTCCTATTCGATCGCCTATTTCAGCAATAAGGTCGATGGCCAATACATCATCACCGTTTGCCGCATCAATGATATGGTCCATGTTGATCTGGTCTACACTCAGCCCGTTAGCTTTTTCTAGCAAGATACTGGAAGTTCCAGCTACGATCCTTTCCCTGAAGTTCCTTGTCAATGCCCATCCAGAACCTTCAGTTTCAAGGCAGCCCATCTTGCCGCACTGACAGATAATGTTGTTGTTGAAAAGCGGGATATGCCCAAATTCCCCTGCAAAACCAGATTTGCCATAATAGAGTTGGCTATTGATCATGATGCCCATCCCGATACCATAGTCCAGGTTGATGAACAATACATTTTTCTCTTCCTTTACAAGTCCGGCGTTAAACTCTCCATAAGCCATCGCCCTTGAGTCGTTTTCCAGGAAAGTCTTGATGTGAAGTTCCTTCTCCAGCGCTTTCGCCAATGGCTCCTCATTGAAGTTAAAAAAACTAAAGCTATAACCAGTGGCGTAGTTGATGCGTCCGGAAAGGTTAACGCCCAGGCCCAGGATTTTTTCTTTCTTGATGCTTAGGTGTTTGATGAAGTTCTTGATGTTGCCGATTAAATCCGTCAGGGCCTCCTGAGAATTTGCCAACTCGTAAGGGATGTTCTCCTTGATTTCAATGAGATTTTTCTGCAAATCGGTAAGGCCGATATTAATGTGTCCCTGTTTAATGTCAACGCCCAGGAAAAAGACAGAGTTGCCAACCATCCCGTAAAGATTTGGTTTCCTGCCGCCCGTGGATTCTACTTTTCCCAGGTCCTCCACTAGTCCATCATTAATCAGCTCACTAATTAAATTGGTTACCTTGGGGATACTTAAATTCACTTCCTTGCATACGTCTGCAATGGTGTAGCTTCCGTTTCGGCATAAAAAGGAGATGATACTTTTCTTTAACTGGATGTTCTTTAGCGCAACGCCAGAGGTATTATCATTATTTAATTCTTCGAAAAAAGTCATGGTCTAAATTATAAAAAATATTAATAACCTGTAAGCGAAAATACAATAAGTTAAGCAATTCGTTGCTAATCGACGTTTAAATCAGTTGAATTTGCCTGATTTTGCCAAGGTTAATTCCAAAGAATAACAGTAAATAGTCAATAAAATAGACGAGTTCGGTCTTGGTCATATAATTATTAAAAATAATTAATAACTTTTGGTTTGTTTGTAAAATAAATTTATATTCGTTTCATGATTCGTAAAACTTTCATTTCAAGCCTGATTTTATTAACCGCATTCGTGGCTGCGAAAGCTCAAAGAGCTGAAGATTACCAGGCCCGTATCTTGGTCATTGGTGGTGGTGCCAGTGGGGTTACCGCCGGGTTACAGGCAGCTAGACTGGGCGTTGAAACCCTGATCATTGAGGAAACCGATTGGTTGGGGGGAATGCTAACATCCGCGGGCGTTTCTGCCATTGATGGCAATCACAAATTGCCTTCTGGCCTTTGGGGAGAGTTTAGGCAGAAACTTTATGCTTATTACGGTGGTCCTGCCAGGGTAGAAACTGGCTGGGTTAGTAACACCCTGTTTGAGCCAGCCGTGGGAAACAGGATCTTAAAAGAAATGACGGTAGGCAGTCCCAAATTAAACATTTGGTATCAGGCTCGTTTTGCCGGCATCAATAAAGCTGCAAAAGGCTGGGAGGTGAGCGTTAGCAAAGCTGGCAAGAGCTACCTGGTTCATGCGGACATTGTCATTGACTGTACCGAACTAGGTGATGTGATGGCCGCTGCCGGGGCAAAGTTTTTTGTAGGTATGGATAGCCGGAAACTTACTGGCGAAATTTATGCGCCTGAGCAAGCGAATGATATTATTCAGGATTTAACCTACGTTGCCGTATTGAAGGACTTTGGCAAGGGAGCAGATAAAACCATTGCAAAGCCTGCTGGATATGATCCAAAAGAATTTGATCACTCATGTAATGTTGCCGATCCGGCAGCGGCTGATCAGTCTGCGGTGCTGGACTGCGAAAAAATGATCACCTATGGAAAGCTTCCCAATGGAAAATACATGATCAACTGGCCTAAGCATGGTAACGATATCTATATGAACATCATTGCAAAAACGCCAGCGGAACGTGAGGTTGAGCTGAAAAAGGCAAAACTACATACCTTAAGGTTTGTGTACTATCTGCAAACGGCACTTGGATTTAAAAACCTGGGATTATCTGATGAATTTGGCACTGCGGATAAATTGCCAAAAATTCCATATTATAGGGAATCGAGAAGGCTAGATGGACTGGTAAATTTATCTGTTCAATACCTTGAAAAGCCTTATTTGCAAGAATTGCCTCTTTATAGGACTGGGGTAATCGTTGGAGACTATACCATAGATCATCATCACCTTAAAAATCCTGATGCCCCTAAAATAGACTTTATCAATATTAAAGTTCCTTCATATAATATCCCCTTGGGAACATTGGTTCCCAAAAATCTTTCAAATTTTATTGTTGCCGAAAAAAGCATAGCAGTGTCTAACATCGTGGCCGGTACAACCCGTTTACAGCCAGTTGTATTGGGCATTGGGCAAGCGGCCGGTGCGTTGGCGGCATTAGCTATTAATGAGAATAAGGCAGTTAATGATGTCCAGGTCAGGGATGTGCAGGCCAAACTTTTAGCCGCAAATGTTTACCTCATGCCTTATTTGGATGTTAAGCCTTCGGACCCATATTTTAAGGCAGTACAAAAGATTGGGGCAACTGGTATCTTAAAGGGAACCGGAAATCCCTACATGTGGGCAAACGAAACATGGTTTTACCCAAATCATCCGATAAGCGGCTTTGAGTTGATGAGTGGCTTAAGGGGTTATTATCCGGCCTTGGCTACCTATCAATTAGGGGGCGCGGATTTAACCATTACAAATCTTGCAAAAGTCATTCATGCTGTTTCGCCCATGGTATCTGAAGCCGCGGTGAAGGAAAAATATGCGTCGCTAGCTAAGGATGAAACATTGAAAAGAAGTGATGTTGCCGTTTTGATTGATCATTTCTTGCAGCCTTTTGAAAGACCAATCGACTGGTTCGGAAACTTAAAATAAAACAGGTTCAGCAAAATACACTCATTTTTAAAACTCGACTCAAAATAAAGCATCGTGCAAAAAAAATCAACACAAAAAAATCCCATTTCCTGGATACCCACCACATGGTTTGCCATGGGGTTGCCCTTTGTGGCCCTTGCCGCATCTAGTGCCATCATGTACAAAAACCTGGGTGTATCAGATTCAAAGATTGCTTTTTGGACATCACTGGTCATGTTGCCGTGGACCCTAAAACCTTTATGGGGCCCATTCCTGGAGATGTACAAAACAAGGAAGTTTTTTGTGTATGCAACTCAAATCTTTACTGGCCTGTTGTTTGGCTTGGTTGGTCTATCATTGCAACTTGATCATTTTTTTAGCATCTCCATTGCGATAATGGCCATTATTGCGCTAAGTGCATCAACCCATGACATTGCTGCAGATGGTGTTTACCTCAACGAACTCAATGCCAAGACACAAGCTAAATTTGTGGGCTGGCAGGGGGCATTTTATAACATTGCCAAGGTTTTTTCTGGAGGGGTGTTGGTATACCTTGCGGGAGAACTGGAAAAGCAAATGGGACTGGCCACGGCATGGATGATAGTGATGTTCGCCTATGGTGCGATCATGTTATTATTGGGCCTTTACAGCATGAAAATGCTTCCCGAGGGTGAGAAATCTCAAACAGTTGGCTCTGCAAAAGAAAGTTTAAATACCCTTAAAGATGTAATCGTTACGTTTTTCCAAAAAAAGAATATCTGGTTTAGCCTCGCTTTCATTGTGTTTTATCGCTTTGCAGAAGGGCAGGCAATCAAAATAACACCACTCTTTTTTAAGGCCGATAGGGCTGAGGGGGGGTTAGGTCTAACAACGTCCCAGATTGGTGTACTGTATGGTATTTTTGGATCCATTGCCTTTGTTCTGGGGTCGATCGCCGCTGGTTACTTTGTTTCTAATAAAGGATTGACTAAAAGAACATTGCTCGTGCTATGTGCCTTCTTTAACATCCCATTTCTAGCCTACGCTTTTTTGGCGGTAACGTTGCCTACCAGTCAATTAGTGATCGGTGCCGCCGTGGCCATAGAATATTTCGGTTATGGCTTTGGCTTTGTAGGCCTGATTTTGTTCATGATGCAAAACATCGCCCCTGGCAAGTATAAGATGGCGCATTATGCATTTGGCAGCGGGCTGATGAACCTGGGTTTCATGATTCCCTCCATGGTGAGTGGAGTGGTGAGCGATTATCTAGGTTACAAGGATTTCTTTATTTGGGTGATGATTGCAACCATTCCAGCATTTTTGGTCACCTGGCTTGTGCCCTTAAAGCAACCAGAAGAGGAGATTGAATTAAATGAAGTCCAGGAGAAATAAAATGAGTTATAGTAAATTTATACACCGACTTTTTTTTGCGTTCTTGGCAGTTGTTGCGCTTTCTTGCGGTTCATCTCGATCTTTGCCTGGCGCACAGGTTAATAAGAACACTATTGTTTTTTTGGGTAATAGCATCACCCAGGTTGGTAAATGGCAAGAATTATTACCGGGGAAAAATGTCATTAACAAAGGGATCAGCGGTGATGTGACCACTGGGGTTTTGGCTAGGTTAAGCGACTGCCTTTCGGCAAGGCCCGAACAAATCTTTGTCATGATAGGCATTAATGATTTAAAAATTGGTAGACCCCTAGAAGATATCACGGCCAATCAAGTAAAGATCATCCAAAAGATAAAAGAGCTCTCTCCAAGGACAAAAATCTACATCCAAGGTACTTTGCCTGTAAATGAAGGTATGCTTGCCAATATCTATAGGCGTTTAAATAATGCTGACATAGGTAAGATGAACATTGCATTGAAAGCTGCATGTGAACAACAAAAGGTTAGGTATATAGATCTACATCCCGTTTTAACTGATCAAACTGGTCAATTTAAACAACAATTAAGCACAGATGGACTGCACCTAAAGCCAGAGGCCTATGTGATTTGGGTAAAATATCTCCAAAAAAATAAAATCTTATGAGAATAACTGGAACATTTATAGACGAGATATCGCACGATATCCCACATCAAAACTGGGGGCAAAAAGAATGGGAACAAGACTTTTTGCACATGAAGGCCGTGGGGATAGATACGGTGATCATGATCAGGAGTGGTTATAGAAAGTTCATGACTTACCCTTCAGCTTATTTAGCGAAACATTTTGGCTGTTATAACCCCTCGATAGACCTGGTTGATCTCTTTTTAACGCTAGCTGACAAATACGAAATGAAATTCTATTTCGGGCTTTATGACAGTGGCATTTTTTGGGACACCGGCAACTTGCAGGCAGAAATTGATGCAAACAGATATGTGGTAGACGAGGTGTGGGCAAAATATGGCCACCATCCCAGTTTTTCAGGATGGTACGTGAGTACGGAAATCAGCCGTAAAACAAAGGGATCGATCAATGCCTTTAAAACCTTGGGCATGCAGTGCAAGGACATTAGCAACGGATTGCCTACGTTAATTTCTCCATATATAGATGGCAAAAAAGCGGTAATGGCCCATACTTCGCAATTGAGCAAGGTCGATGCGATATCGGTAAGGGAGCATGAACAGGAGTGGGGTGAGATTTTTGAGGGCATTGCCGGGGCCATAGATGCTGTAGCGTTTCAGGATGGTCACGTGGATTATCATGAGCTGCCGGCTTTTTTTGAAGTGAATAAAAAACTTGCCGATAGGTTTGGCCTGCAATGTTGGACCAATGTAGAGTCTTTTGACCGAGATATGCCCATTAAGTTTTTGCCCATCAAGTTTGATAAGATGAGGATGAAGCTCGAGGCCGCTGCCCAGGCTGGATACGACAAGGCCATCACGTTTGAGTTTTCACATTTCATGAGTCCACAATCGGCCTATTTGCAAGCTGGGCACCTCTATAACCGATATAAAGAATATTTAGCAACATTAAAGTAACAAGCACCAATGAATAAGTATAGCGAAATTTATAAAGAAGAACTGACTAATAATATAATTCCATTTTGGATGAAATATTCCAAGGATGAGGAACATGGAGGGTTTCTCACCTGTTTGAAAAGAGATGGCGGCGTTTTTGACACAGATAAGTTCATGTGGTTGCAGGGCAGGCAGGTGTGGACCTTCGCTACTTTATATAATCAATTTGAGGCTAAGCCAGCATATTTAGAAATGGCAAGGTATGGTGCAGAATTCATGAAAAAACATGGCAGAGATGCTGATGGAAATTGGTACTTCTCCCTAGATAGATCTGGCAGGCCATTGGTACAGCCCTATAATATTTTTTCCGATTGTTTTGCCACAATGGGTTTTGGGGCACTTTATACTGCCACTGGCGAAGATGAATACGCAGTGATAGCTAAAAAAACATTTGAAAATATTTTAAAAAGAAGGGAAAATACCAAAGGCAAATACAACAAGTCTTATCCAGGTACCAGGGAGCTTAGGAATTTTTCCCTCCCAATGATCTTGAGTAACCTGTCTATCGAACTGGAACACCTATTGGATAAGAATTTGGTGAAGACCTTAATTGATGAGGTCATTGAAGAGGTAATGGAGGTATTTTATCAGCCAGAGCACGGCATCATTTTCGAAAATGTTAACAAGGATGGCTCCTTTTCAGATACTTTTGAAGGAAGGCTATTGAACCCTGGGCACACCATAGAGGCGATGTGGTTTATGATGGACCTGGGCGTCCGCCTAAATGATAGAAGCCTGATCGACAAGGCCATTGAAATTGCCATTAAGGCCTTGGAATACGGTTGGGATGAAAAATATGATGGTATTCTTTATTTTTTGGATTTCAAGGGCAATCCACCACAACAACTAGAGTGGGACCAGAAACTTTGGTGGGTTCACGTAGAGGCCTTGGTCTGTATGGCCAAGGCATGGGAATTAACAGGTAACCAACAGGCGAGGGATTGGTTTGAGCGAATTCACGCATATACCTGGAAACATTTTAGGGATGAAACGCATGGGGAGTGGTTTGGTTACCTGAATAGGCAGGGAGAAGTGTTGCTGGATCTTAAGGGTGGTAAGTGGAAAGGCTGTTTCCATATTCCAAGGGCATTGTTTCAGGTTTACAAAACCTTAGAAACAAAAAAGTTGGTTGAGTTCTCTTAATTCCTATTGTTTTCTGTAATTCGGCATTTCGCCTATTTCATTACTTTTAAAATAAAATTTTAAAAGTGTTGTTATTTATTAAAAAAAAATAATAACTTGGCTTTGCGTTAATGAATGTGATAATTAATGCATTAGGCAACCGAAATGAATGAAAGGCTTATATCCTCAATCTAATATTGTCTAATAAATTTTGTTAACACCTTTACTTATTTAATTTTTTAAATAACTTATAATGTCTTTTAGCATAAAATACATTTTCCTTGTGTGCTGTAGCCTGCTGTTATGGAACGCTTGCAACATTCAAAAGCGACCTCCAATCACGAATGACTTGGCGGGCTTGGTGAACCCGTTAATAGGTTCGGGAAGTCACGGGCATGTCTTTGTTGGCGCCTCTGTTCCCCATGGCATGGTACAGCTGGGGCCAAATAACCTTGGTAAGGGATGGGATTGGTGCTCGGGTTACCATGATTCAGATTCCACTATCATAGGTTTTGCACAAACGCATCTGAGCGGAACGGGCATAGCAGATTTGGGCGACCTGATTTTTATGCCCGTGGGCAATTTAGCGCCAAGGCCAGCCAACGATACAACAAGGTTCGCAAAGAGCTATTTTTCCACTTTTGATAAAAATTCTGAGGTGGCAACCCCCGGTTACTACAAGGTAAGACTTAAACGGTATGATATCATTGCAGAGTTAACCGCAACAGAACGGGTTAGCTTACAGCAGTATCATTTTCCCAAGAACGACCAGGCGAACGTAATCGTAAACCTAGAAGATAACGTTCAATCCATACTTTCCAGGAAAGGAACCTTAAGTGCCGGTATCAAGATCATCAATGATTCAACCATAGCTGGTTATCGCATTTCTGACGAGTGGGCCAAAGACCATCGGGTTTATTTTACCACGGTGTTCTCTAAGCCCATGTTAAGATATGATATTTTAAATGGTCTGAGGGTCAGTCAGGATAAACAGGCTACTGGAACGAAAGTAAATGCAGTCCTGAATTTCAAGAACGATGGGAAGCCACTGCTCTTAAAAACTGGTATATCCTACGTTTCTGAAGCTGGAGCTGCCCTGAACCTGGCTAAAGAGCTGCAAGGTTGGGGTTTTGATGAGGTTAAATCAAGGGCAAGGGCGGCTTGGAACACTTCCTTATCTTCTTTTGATTTCAAGTCCAAGGATTCTTCAATGGTAAGGCAATTCTACACTGCCTTATACCATACACAGATTGCTCCATCTGTTTTCAGCGACGTAAATGGAGACTACCGCGGCGCTGATGGAAAGATACATCAGGCAAATGGCTTTACGCCATATACGGTGTTTTCGTTATGGGACACCTATCGTGCAACCCATCCATTGTATACCCTTACCGACAACAAGGTAGCCGATTATGCCAATAGCCTTCTAGCAATACAAAAACAACAAGGTTCAATGCCGGTTTGGCACCTGGCGGGCAATGAAACGGGTACCATGGTTGGTTTCCATTCCATTCCCGTAGTGGTAGATGCCTTTTTAAAGGGCTTCAAGGTTAATCAGGCGGAAGTTTGGTCTGCCATTGGAGGTTTCGAAAAATATAATGCGTCAGGTTTAAAAGATACCCGTGAGCAGGGCTATATAGCTGCTGACAAGGAGCCTTGGTCCGTGGCCAAAGGGCTTGAATATGCCATTGACAGTTATTCAGTGGCAAAGTTCGCAGAGAAGACCAATAATGAGCAAGCGTACGATAGCTACATTAAGGCTGCTAAGAACTACCAAAATTATTTCGATAAAAAGCTTGGTTTCATGAGAGGCAAGTTAGCAAATGGCAACTGGAGAAGTAACTTCAATCCTTCATTTAGCTTGCACATGGAAGATGATTATGTGGAAGGAAATGCCTGGCAGTACACCTGGCTTGTTCCGCATGATGTCGAGGGATTAATTACTGCATTTGGTGGAAAGGTGCCTTTTACCAAGAAACTGGATAGTTTATTTACCGTAAGTTCAGACCTGAACAAGGGTGCCTCGATCGATATCTCTGGAATGATTGGACAATATGCCCATGGCAATGAGCCAAGTCACCATATCTTGTACCTATATCCCTTTGTGGGAGAACAGTGGAAGACGTCTGCAAAAGTTAGGGAGGTATTTGACAAGTTCTACAAGGCAACCCCAGACGGGTTGATTGGTAATGAAGATTGTGGACAGATGTCCTCGTGGTTTATTTTCTCTGCCCTGGGTTTTTACCCAGTAAACCCTGTAAACGGGCTCTTTGTCTTTGGTTCGCCGATGGCAGATGAGGTAAAGATGAACTTGAACAATGGGAAAAGCTTTCAAATCACGGCCCTGAACAATTCCAATACCAACAAGTATATACAGGCCATAAAGCTTAATGGCAAGCCATACACAAAATCTTACATCACCTACAAAGATATCATGGCAGGAGGCTCGATGGAATACACGATGGGAAATTCGCCAAATAAATCCTTTGGAAAACTGCCGGCCGACTGGCCTAAGTCAAATCTTTAATTTAATAACCAAATATATATGAACTATTTACAAGTATTTAATTTAAACCATTCAAAATGTTAACCGTATGAACAGAACTCTAACTCTTATCTTATTCCTGTTGATGGGTTTTACAAATCTCTACTCGCAAGACATTACCTTAAAAGGTACGGTGTCTGACGAAGGTGGAGCAATGCCTGGCGTATCTGTAAAAGTGTCGGGAAGTGCCAAGGTAACCACGACAGACGCTAATGGAAACTTTCAGATCCCGGTAAAAAATGGGGAATCTGTGGTTATTTCTGCAGTGGGCTACGAGGCGCAAACTATCAAGTTTGCTGGACAGCAGAACATCAGGGTCATACTAAAGTCTTCAACCATTAGCCTTGATGAAACAGTAGTGGTTGGTTATGCCGTACAGAAAAAGGCAACCTTAACAGGCTCTGTGTCTGCAATAAGTGGAAAGGAACTCAATACAAGGAGTGTTGCATCACTATCTACCGCATTACAGGGAAAACTTCCAGGGGTAACCGTTCAGCAATCTTCTGGACAACCTGGCGATGATGGTGCAAACATCCGAATTCGTGGTATTGGATCCATCAATTCTACTACATTTCCACTAGTGCTTGTAGATGGCATAGAAACCGGTATCAACCAGGTTGACATGAACACAGTTGAGACCATTTCGGTATTGAAAGATGCAGCTTCTGCGGCCATTTATGGATCTAGGGCCTCAAACGGAGTAATCTTGATTACTACCAAGAGAGGTAAGGCGGGTACAATAACCACTAACTATAACGGCTATTCTACCCTACAGAGGCCAACAAACATGCCGATGGTGCTTAGTGCCTACGAATATTTACAATCTGAGCTAAATTCGTTTGATAATGCTGGAATAACAGTACCTCCTTCTCAAAGGGTTGCATTGGAGCAATTGATAGAGGATCAGCGCACCTTAAAACCAGATAACTGGAACCGTTACGACACCGATTGGCGCAAGGAAACCATGAAGGATTATGCATTCATGCAAAATCATAATGTAAGTATCAGTGGAGGTAGCGATAAATTATCATTTTTTGGTTCGGGTAGTTACCTAGACCAAGATGGATTGATTCCCAATAACAATTATAAGAGAACAAATATATTGCTTAATGCCGACGCACAGCTGTTACCTTGGGCAAAGTTCTCCCTGAATACCTCCCTGAGAACTTCCAATGAGTTAACTCCAGGCGTGAACACGCCAAAGAACATAATCAGTAAGTCGCTTTATATGCTACCGACCTTATCGGCAGCCAGGGAACTGGATGGAAATTGGGGTTACGGAAAAAATGGTGACAATCCAACTGCGGAAGCTTATGCCAGTGGAGAGAACATCAACAAGGGTTCAGAGGCAATCGTTAGCGGTATGTTGACCCTTACACCAATCAAAAATTTCGAGGTTTTGGGCCAATATTCCTTAAGAACGGTAACCAATAGGTCAAGAAGCTTAATCACTCCTTATGTTGTTTCATTAAAGGGAGCAGTAAAAGGCACCTATCCACCTCAAGATGGACTGACTGAAAGTTGGAGCCAAACCGTAAGAAATTACTATCGTCTTCAAACTTCATACGAGAAAAATATTGATAAGCATGCCCTTAAATTCCTAATTGGTTACCAAGGTGAAGACAATAACAATTCATCTTTCTTTGGCGCAAAAAATAACTTTACGCTGGGTCGTTATTATTTAAGTAATGGCGAAGGTAAAACAGCGACATCGGGCGGTGGTGCCAGTAGTTGGGCAATGATGTCTGGTTACGGTCGTATCAATTACAACTATGGTCAAAAATATCTTTTGGAAATCAATGGAAGGTATGATGGGTCGTCTCGCTTTACAGAATCAAATCGTTGGGGATTTTTCCCTTCAGCATCTGCTGGATGGGTGATCTCTGAGGAAAACTTCATGAGTAAGACTAAAAAGACAATTGATTTATTGAAATTAAGGGTTTCTTATGGTATACTAGGAAACCAAGATATAGGAAACTATCCTTACACAGCTACAGTTAACTCAGGTTACGGATACTATTTGGGTGATACTAAAACACTTGTAGATGGCGTTGCACAAGTTGCACTCTCAAACAGCGATATTACCTGGGAAAGATCAAAACAGTTTGACGTTGGGGTAGACTTAAACATGTTTGCAAGTAAGTTAAGTGTAACGGCAGATTATTACGTGAAGAAAATCGACAATATGCTGTTGCGATTCCCCTTGCCGTACTACGCGGGTCAACAACCTGCCTTTACCAATGCTGGTGATATGGAGAACAAAGGTTGGGAAATTGCCGTAGGCTATAAGGACAAGATCAGGGATTTCTCTTACGGCATTACCGTCTCTGTCAACGATAACCGAAATAAGATCACCGATCTGAATGGATTGAATTCACAGGATAAGACACAGGTCGTGGGTTATCCCAACAATGGGGTTTGGGGCTATTTGTCTGATGGATATTATAAGGACGCCGCAGATGTTGCCAGTTCTCCCAAACTAAGTAATTCAGCCCGTCCCGGTTTTGTAAAATACAAGAAAATATTTGAAGGCCCTGGAGTAGATCCATTACTGATAGATTCAAGGGACCAGGTATACCTGGGAGATCCATTTCCTCACTATGAATATGGCGTAAACTTAACCGCAGGATGGAAAAATTTCGATTTTAATGCTTTCATCCAGGGAATTGGACAACGTTCGGCATTTTTAAGTGGCATAGGATTGAAGCCCTTCGCCAATGGCTCTAACCTGTTTCGCCATCAACTGGATTCGTGGACTCCAGAAAACCCTGATGCCGAATTCCCAATCTTGGTACCTGAGGCTAACTCTGCAGATAACTTTGTACGGTCAGACAAGTGGGTAAGGAACGCATTTTACGGCAGGCTTAAAAACGTGGTTCTAGGCTACACCTTGCCAAAAAAACTTACCCAGAAAATGAAGTTACAGAACATAAGGTTGTATGTAAGCGGTCAGAACCTGTTTACCATCAGTAAATTTTACGAAGGTTATGATCCAGAGGTCAGTTATGGCGGTTCGCTTGGTGGCGAGTTCTATCCCATCATGCAAACCTACACTTTTGGTCTAAACGTAAGTTTTTAATCTAATAGCTAAAGAAAATGAACAATAAGATATTAAAAAGCGGTTTTGTTGTCCTTATGGCAACACTATTGACAGTTTCTTCAGGCTGTCAGAAAGACTATTTGGATAGGCAACCATTAAGTGACTACCTTTCTTCTAATTTTTATAACAATGAAGGTGCAATAGCCCTAGGGGCAAACGGGTGTTACCAATTGCTAAAGATGAACCATTTCAATAGCAGTTCCATTCCGCTATCGGTGTTATGGGACATGTATACACCATTCGGCATAGAAAGGGCAGATAACAGTTCAATTGGTGTTGGTAACGTGGACCTAAGGACCACTTATTCCGTGGAACTGACTTACGCAAACCTTTATACCTCTGTTGCCAGGTGTAATTCGGTATTGACTGGCGCTGCGCCTTACTACAATGACTTGACTGACAAGGCAAAACAATACCTGAGCGAGATCAGGGTCTTGAGGGCGCATTATAACATCCAGTTGGTCAGTCTATTTGGGGATATCCCATATTTTGAGAAACCTGTAACAGCAGAGCAGCTTCAGACGCTTAAACGTACCCCTTGGCAAGAAGCGGTTGATGCAATCATAAGGGACTTAGATGATGCAGCGGTAAATTTACCCTGGATAGCAACTGAATATGGTAGGGTTGATAAATCTGTAGCTTATGGCCTTAAGGCAAGGATTGCCCTTTTCGCAGGCTCTTGGAATAAATTCGGTTTTGGAAGGGATGCTGTAAAGGACCAGGCCAAGGCTTCTTCCTATTTCAAGGTTGCGGCAACGGCTGCAAAAAAAGTCATGGATGAAAGTGGACGTTCCTTAGCCAACAATTACAATGACCTGTTTACCAGGGTTGGACAGTTAAAAGCTGATGCCAAGAATGAAACGATGCTATTTATGGTGTTTTCAGACTTTGGCGATAAGAATTACCACTATATGTCCACTGGAGAACAGGTTAGGATGATTGGGCAAAGCGGGAGGTTCCCCACGCAACAATTGGTTGATACCTACGAAACCAGTAACGGTAAACGTATCGACCAGGCTGGTTCGGGCTACAATCCAAAAACACCGTTCATCAACAGGGATCCGAGGTTAAAATACACCATTTATACTCAGGGTGATACCATCATTGGAAACACGGGAAGTAATAAACTTAAATTTTTGATGGAGGTATATAATCCACTTACCAAATCTTTCGATGCGCAGAATAATGTGAAATTGGTAGACAACGCCGATTATAAGGGTGCTGTGGCACCATTTGGCTATGTACAGAGCGGGGTTGGTTTTGCTTGGAGAAAATACAATCATTTTGATGATGAAAGCACATTCACGGCAACGTACAATATCAATATTATGCGTTATGCAGAAATCCTCTTGACCTATGCAGAAGCCAAGATTGAGCTTGCGGAATTGGATGCAACAGTTGTAGACGCGATTGACAAGGTAAGGGCGAGGGTAGGTATGCCAGGTATCTTGATTTCCGATCCTTCTAGGGCTGGAAACGTAGAAAAAATGCGCCAGATCGTTCGCCGTGAACGAAAGGTAGAACTGATGAAAGAAGCCCTGTATTTCTTTGATATGCGCCGTTGGAGACTGGGAAGCATCCAGAATGCAGAACCAACTTATGGGTATCCACTGGCCACGGGCGTAAATCCTGCTACCAACACCTATCCCAATGGTTATGACCAGGCTACCCCAGACATGGTTCCATCTTTCGGTGCTGCTGGTTCAGAACGAGACATCAATGATGTTGCAAGTTATGCAGCTTATGGAAGCAAACTAAGGAAACGAGATATCAGTCGCATTTGGGAAGATAAATTTTATCTATGGCCGATACCCCAGACAGAACTTAACAAACAACCATCGCTAGGGCAGAACCTGGGGTATGGTAATTAAATATTTATTCAACAAAACTAAAAATATGAAAAAGATAAATTCTTTAACTACCAGTGCAGCTTCATTATTGCTATTGATGGTTATCATATTTAGCGCCTGTAGCAAACAGGATGAGCTAGACCGAACGTTTGAAGGTGCAAAAATAGTGGGTGTAAAAGTCAATGGTGAACTTTTCTTGCCCACCTACACGGCAAACGACGTAAACATTGCCATTCCAGCGGGAAGAGATCTGTCAAAGGTAAAGGTTCAGGTACTGGTTGCCAATGGGACCATCGAAAATTTTACCAATGATGTCATCATGGATGTGCGAAAACCCTTGCCACTGACCTTAAACGGAAGTGATGGGGCAAATAAGAACGTGATGCTAAAAATCGTGTCGCCACCTTCACTGTCAAACCTGATCATTGAAGGACTGACCATTCCAAAATCCGACATCTATTTCAGCGCTAACTCATTGATCGTCCAGGTTCCCACTGGCACTAACTTAACTAACCTTAAGGTGACACTGGGTTTCATCAATGGTACGTTGCAAGACTTCACCAATGGCGTTGCCCTAAACTATGCCACACCAAAGACTTTTAAGATCAAAGGTGTTGATGAGACCACTATCTATAACTATGATTTGATCGTTACCACTGAAAAGGTCGGTCCAGCCTCTGTTAGGTCAATGACGATCAATGGGGTCGCCACCGATTCTGTTGTAGTCGTGGCACCATCTACCCTGGTTCCCTATGTCAAGGGACTGACTGATTTTTCTCAAGCCGCCGTTTCCATCACTTCGGGTTTTGGCAACAAGGTAGATCCAGCCTTTACGGGGAACAACCTGAACCTGCTAGTGGGTACATCTAAGGTAAAGATTACCGGAACTGATGGGATTGAAAAGGAATTCACCATTGGTGTGCCTAAATTATCCCTGACACCGATATTTTCAAAGGATTATGCAGATTTCAGTTTCCCTACCAACGATTTAACGGGAGTGGCGCTAAGCGGAAATTACATCGTGGTTCCCAACTATTCATTTACTGCTCCGGCAGTAAACGGACCAAATTATTACGACTTGGCAGGTGTGAGACAAGGTGTGCTTAACAGGACGGGTACCACTGTTGCAAACAGCATCAGGAAAGTGGCAACAGATAGCAAGGGCGTTATACTTAGCGTATCATTAGGCTTGATTACCGGTGACCAGTACATTTATAAATGGGATAACGTTACCTCGACACCCGTGCCTTACATTACATATAACTCCTCTAGCTTGGGTTATGGCACAACGGCTTTCAGGGCAGCGGGAATAAACGTGTCGGGTAGCCTTGACGGCGATGCGATCATTACCGTTGGCTTTGCGCAAAAGGCCGATGTGTTGGTATGGAAGGTGACCGGGGGCGTTTTAAATCCAACCCCAACCAAACTTACCCATCCATATACCTCCACTGGTTTTTATTGGAGCATGGAGCCACTTCCCATTGGAACGCAAGGTTATATTGGTGCAATGTCCGGAACCAGCCTAAACGGTTTGGCAAGCTTGACGAGCACACTTTCCGAGGTTTCAAAGGTAACTGGCATTTCCGCTACCGACTGCAAGGCGATAAAGTTAAACGGAAGGACCTATTTGGCATATACAGCCTATACGAGTGGCAAAGGCGCCTATTTCCGCATCAGCGATATCACCGATAACCAGACAACCTCACTACAGAACCCGATAATGGATGTACTCATGAAGTCTACCCAGGCCAATGGCAACTTGACAATGGATGCGGATATGGCTATAATCAATGGCAAGCTACATGCGGTGTTCGTTTGTACCAACATAGGTATGCAGTTCTTTAAACTTGAGCAATAAATTGAGAATTATGAAATATAGCACCGTTAATCTTGCATTTATCTGCGCATTTGCCCTGTTTATCGCCTGCGGGAAAGAGATAAAGAGCGTGGTCGCCGAAACTGCTATAGATCCCCTGGACAATTATTTTAAGGGAGAAGTTAGGCCAGACAACGTCAAACCATGCTTTAACGGTGCCTATTATCGTAAGGTAGTTTCAAGCAAGGATTATTGGTTGGGCATTGGGGGCAAGGTCACCTTGCCCACGATGACCTTTGACCCGCTTCGTGTCAATCCCGCTAAGCCGGGCCAGTACCTGGATAACCCATCAATTTATTTGGGCGGCAATATGGGTGGCCAGGAAACGGACATTGGCCTTACCTGGGAAGTGATTAAGGATGCCAATGGAAACGTAACCGCGGACAGGAGGGCCTTCAGACCTTTCCTGCGAAGAACTGGTCTAGGGGCGCAGGTGGCAACTTACGAAAACGCACCGGCAATGGATATGTATTATTGGTATCCTGGCGAGGAAATCAGCATTTCCTTACAGCTATTGACTGATAAAAAACTGAAATTCATCGTGGAAGGTGCGGGTAAGCGATTTGAAAAGGATTTTGACGCGGATGGTTACTCGTTAAACGGGCTGGGAGAATTTAAGCGGGTAAACGCAATCGACCAGGTCGCCAATGAGGGCAAACCAGCCCAGTCCACCAAAACAAAGGTAGAAAATGCCCAGTGGAGTGAAACATACCTTTTCAGGAGTTACAGGTCAAGTGTGACAAAGGTTCCGCTACATAGTGGTCGTCTTACCGACATGAGATGCCCGGCATCAAGTTATTTTGCCATCACCGCTTCGGTGGAAGAAATGAAAAAAGGAGCAGAAAAAGTGAATATCAATGGAAATGGTTATTAAAATAAATTTATGAAAAACTATATATTGGGCACGATTGGTGCCACGATCTTAAGCATGACTGCCTGTAAAAAGGAGATACAAAGGGTTCCTACAAACTATAAACCCCCAGTTGCAGAAACGGCCAAGGTAAATTTCTCTGGCACCTGGGTGACCAACGTGGCCAGTGATGCGCTTGATTCAAGGGCCAACATCATAAAGACCGTAGCGACTTGCAAGGCCAGTGGCATCAACAATATTTTTGTGGTGGTGTGGAACCAAGGCAGGACATTATACAATAGCGATATCATGCTCAGTACCTTTGGGGAAAAGATCATGCCCAAATTTGCGGGCAGGGATCCTTTGCAGGAAATGATTGAAGAGGCGCACAAGGAAAAGATCAAGGTGCATGCTTGGTTTGAATATGGCTTTGCAACTTCATACAACCAGAACGGAGGTTCCATTATCCAAACTAAACCGACATGGGCAGCAAAAGATAGTCAGGGAAACCTGGTGAACAAAAATGGTTTTGACTGGATGAACGCATTCTTGCCGGAGGTTCAGGATTTCATGGCGTCCCTTGTTATGGAAGTGGTAAATAAATATGACGTGGATGGGGTTCAGGGAGATGATAGGATGCCTGCATTACCGTCAACTGCTGGGTATGATACCTACACGGTAAATCTTTACAAAACCCAGCACAATGGTACCGCCCCACCCACGGATTACAAAAACGCTGATTGGATAAATTGGAGGGCAGATTTGCTGACGGATTTCTTGCGTCGTCTTTACGCCCAGGTAAAGGCTAAAAAGCCAAATGTATTGGTGACAAGTGCGCCAAGCGTTCATCCGTTTGGCAAGGATGAATATCTGCAGGACTGGCCTACATGGCTAGATAAGGGATACGTTGACCTGGTGCTGCCACAGAATTACCGTTATGACTTGGCTGCTTATAAAGCTACCTTGGCGCAACAACTCACCTATTTAAAGGCAAAGGATAAGGCAAAGTTCTATCCAATCATGCTCATACAAAATGCCAGTTATAATCCGTCACTTACCTTGATGACCGATATGATCAGTGAAAACAGGAAAAATGGGATTGTTGGAGAAGGTTTTTGGTTCTTTGAGGGAATCAAGCAATTTCCGACTTATTTTGCAACCTATAATAAATAGGTCATAAGTTTAGGCCCCAATGTAACCTGGGTTACTTGGGGCTGTTTTTTTTTACATGATGAAGAAACTATTAATACTGTTAATCACCTTCGTAAGCCTTAACGGTTTTGCTTTAGAAAATCCGAAGGCCATCAGGGGCGTATGGGTACCAGCGCCTCGTTTTACTAGTGCACTGCATACCTATGAAAATGTGCAAGATTTCGTTAACCTATTGGATAGCCTGAATTTTAATGCTGTTTTCTTGGTTTCCTATGCGCAAACCCAGACCATATACAAAAGCAAGGTTATCCAGAAATATGCTGGGATTAAGGATATAAAAAAGACTAGCCTGCTAAGTCCATACCTAGATAACTATGATAAAAATGCAAAAAGCACTACTGCCGATCCTGTTGCAGACCTGATCAGGTTGGCACACGAGAAAGGTATAAAGGTGTTTTTTTGGTATGAATATGGGTTTATGGGCGATACAAAGCCGATTACCAATAATAATGGATTACTCGCAAAAAATAAAGATTGGCTTGGCGTCGATAACCAGGGCAAGCCAGCCTCTTATCATAATAAGGACTTTTATTTTAATGCCTATAGCCCAAAGGTCCAGGGCTATATCACTAAATTAATTGAGGAGGGTATCAGGTTGTATCCAGAAGTAGATGGCATCCAGGGAGATGACCGCTTGCCAGCAATGCCCATAAACTCTGGGTATGATGCCTATACGGTATCGAAATATAAAAAGGAGCATGGCGGTGAACATCCGCCCCAGGATTTCAATGATCAAGGTTGGATAGATTGGCGAATCAATATTTTAAATCAGTTTGGCAAAACGCTCTATGAGGCGGCCCATAAGGCCAAAAAAGATATCATTGTCAGTTTTGCACCAAATCCTTATCCCTGGAGCAGAGAAAACCTGATGCAAGATTGGCCAACCTGGCTAAAAGAGGGATATTGTGACTTGCTGGCTGTACAATGTTATCGATATAATGCCCAAGCTTACAAGAACACGGTTACCGAAGCGCTTACTAATGTTAAGGAAAGTAACACAAACGCGCTTTTTGCACCGGGTATTATTTTAATGGAAGGTGGCACGATTAAAATGTCTGCCGATTTGTTAAGGCAACAGATCAAGATAAATAGGGACTTGAATATCAATGGAGAGATCTTTTTTTACAATGAGGCGCTAAATAATAAGGAGATTAAAGAGGTGTTCTCTGACCTATATTCAACCAAGGTCGACTTTCCCACCAACGTACATTAATAGCAAGGATGCGAGCTGGCAATGAAATAGAAAAATCAAAGCGCCTACTGTCCTTGGATGCGCTAAGAGGACTTGCGGTCCTACTAATGGTTTTATCTGGGAGCATTGCCTTTGGCGGGGTGATGCCCGCCTGGATGTATCATGCACAAGTTCCTCCACCTGCACATGTATTTAATCCTGACTTACCGGGCATTACTTGGGTAGACCTGGTTTTTCCCTTTTTTCTTTTTTCAATGGGTGCGGCCTTGCCTCTTGCGCTGAGCAGAAAATTGGATGATAAGGGGCTTGGCTGGATTTGCCTTCAAATCATTAAACGATATATCTTATTGATTTTCTTTGCCATTTTTACCTATCATGCCAGGGCTTGGGTAATGAATCCCAGTGCTGGAGTAGCTGAAAATCTACTATCGATGGGATGTTTTGCCTTGCTGTTCTTGATTTTGTCACACATTACTTTTGAAACATTGAAGATATCCACAGCCAGACAGGCAATAGGCTTTGTAATTGCTGTATTATTTTTAAGTTGCTATAATTTTAAAAATGGCGGTTTCAATTTAAATCATAGCGACATTATCATTGTCGTGCTAGCTAATATGGCCCTCTTTGGCTCAATTATTTGGATTATTACTCGGAACAAACCTTGGCTACGCTTGGGGATCTTACCAATTGTAATGGCAATTTTTCTCTCAGGCAAGGCCACAGGAAGTTGGCAGCATGTGGTTTACAGCTGGTCGCCGATTTCTTGGGCCTATGACTTTTATTACCTTAAATATCTGTTTATCATTATACCGGGCACATTTGCCGGCGAGTGGCTGGTTATGGCCGGCTCAAATAAACAAACAGCGAAGCAATCGTTAAAAGCTTTATGGATAGGTGTATTAGCTATGTTAATGGTGGTGCTGGATACCTATTTTTTATTTGCAAGGGAATTGGCTCTTTGTGTGTTCGCTACTTTTTTCCTCGCGGTGATATTAGTTTATTCATGCAAACGACTTGATTTGCCTAAGGTTTATCAACAACTTGCCGGCTCAGGGGCTTACTTGCTAATTTTGGGGCTGTGTTATGAGGCTTTTGAGGGTGGCATAAAAAAAGACCCATCAACCTATAGTTATTATTTTGTATGCACCGGAATGGCTTTCTTGGTGCTACTAAGCTTTATGATATTTGAATCTTCAGGTTACCTAAACAAACCTTTTAAGTACGTTGCAATGGTTGGACAAAACCCAATGATAGCCTATACCACGGGTAATCTTTTCTTACTTCCTTTATTAAGGATCTTAGACTTTGAAAACACACTTAATCTTCTAAATTTAAATGCGTTGGGAGGTTTTGCAAGGGGTTTAATTTTTACAATGGTAGTAGCGTTGGTGACCCTGTTTTTTGCCAAGAAGCGGGTGTTTTGGAAAACCTGAAGTTGGGCAAAGTTGATTTGTCCTGTTGTCTTGGCAGCGCGAAGAGATCTCATTCGCAATGATAGCCGTTGATATTTGAAAGGCATAAAGCTTTAACAGCCTGATGTTAAATTACCGTTGATAATGCGTTTATTTGTAGCTTAATCATTCAAAATCAATCTAACATTTGGTTAGCAATGGAAAATACCTGGCAAAATATTCGAAAGGGAGATGCTGACGCAATGAAAACATTGTATCAAAGTTGCTATCAAGAACTTTTCGCCTTTGGATTTAGAATAATTGCCGACAAGGATAAGGTGAAGGATAGCCTGCACGAGGTATTTTGCGATATATGGCAGCGAAGGTTTCAAATTGGAGAAGTAATTAATCCAAAAGCTTACTTAAAAACCTGCATTCGAAATAGGCTGCTTAAAGAGATAAAGCAAGATCAAAAAACAGATCAAATTAATGACCAAGATTTTGCACACTTGACGGAGAATTCTTACGAGCAATTGCTAATTACGGCCGAAACTGATGCTGATGCTAAAGTAAAGATGTGGCAAGCCATCAACAAGTTAACGCATATGCAGAGAGAAGTCATCAAACTGAAGTTCTTTGATGATTTATCTTATGAAGCCATCTCATTAATGTTAGACCTTAAACCCAGAACGGTTTATAACCACATGTATAGTGCAATTTGTACGCTGAGAGACGAATTGAAGTCTTAAAAAAATAATTTAAATTTTTCTGGTAAAAACAAACGGTCCGCCACTCTTAATATAAATTGAAGATAAATAAATTATTATTTATCTGATTTTATTGATAAGAGATGAACTACAACCTATACCATGCTGAGGATTTTGCAGCCGATGAATCGTTTATTGCTTATTGCAACCAAACTGATTTAGAGGCTATCGCTTTCTGGAAAGATTGGATTGCCCATCATCCAGAAAAGTTAGACGAAATTTACAATGCCGAGCAATTGTTGGCTATACTTAGTTTTAGGTTAGATGAGCAGGAGCTTCAAGATGAGTTCTCTAGATTTGACAGTTTCCTTGCCCAAGATAATGTTCCAATCTTTGGACTTGAAACGACAACTAAAAGGCCTTTTAGTTATAAAAAATGGGCTTTGGTGGCAATCGTATTTTCGATTTTTTCATTTGGCGGTTATCAGCTCTACGATAGTCAGTTCAATAAAATAGAATATCTAACCCTTCATAACGGCAACGGAAAAATTAGTGAGTTTATGCTGAGCGATGGCACTAAAATTTCGCTTAATGCCAACAGTACACTTAAATATCCAAAGGTGTTTAATGGCGAAAAACGGGATGTTGAATTGGATGGTGAAGCTTTTTTTGAAGTGGCAAAAGATAAAACAAAACCTTTTAGTGTAATAGCCAATGGTATAAAAACCACAGTTTTAGGTACAAAATTTAATGTTTCTTCTTACAAAAATACAGCTAAAATTAAAGTTGCATTGGTAGAAGGAAAAGTGGAGGTACAAACATTAGGCGGTAGAGATAAAATGATATTGAAACCTGCAGAAATGGCAACCTTTACAATTGAGACTGGGGCTTTGACAAGATCTGATTTTAATGCAAGAACTGTTTCATTATGGAAAACTGGTGCGGTTGTTTTTGAAAGTGCTTCGTTTGACGACATTGCTGCCAAGTTGAATAACATTTATGGAGTGGAATTAATTAATCATACCAAAGGTTTAAAGTGGAATTATTCTGGCCAGTTTGAAAACACCGACTATTTGAGCATCATCAAAAGCATCTGCTTCGCTAAAAGAATTAACTACAAACAAACCAACCAAACGATCATATTAACAAACTAACATGAAGAAAAACTACAAAAATTATGTTTTGCCCATCTTGATTGTTGTGTTTTTGTTAAACATACAGCCACCCGCAATGGCCCAAAATGTGAAACCACAAACCACAATCGTAAATCTTAATGTGAAGGCTAAACCATTGTCTGCAATTTTTAAGGAAATAGAAAAGCAAACTGGGTATGCCTTTAATTATGATCAAAACGAAATTGATTTAACACAATCAGTAACAGTAAATTCTAAAAACAGCTTGAAAGAAACGCTCACGGCGCTTTCATCGCAGTTAGGACTAGATTTTAGTATTTCTGGTGCTAATATTTCTGTTCGCAAAGGCGATAAAAAAACACCACCACAGGTTAGATTAATCAGTGGTTTGGTAATAAACGATGGATTGCCTATTCCAGGTGTAAATATCTTTAAAAAGGGGACTAGACAAGGTGCTGTGACCAATAGTGACGGGCAATTTACCTTAAAGTTGATTGGCGATAATTTAGACAATACTATATTAGAGTTCATCTATATAGGCATGCAAACTAAGCAGGTTGTACTAGGTAAGCAGACATATATTAAGGTAGAAATGTCTGATGATGTTTTTGGAATGAATGAAGTGGTTGTTACAGGATCCTATACCAAGGAAAAACGCAGGGAAGATGTGGTAGGAAGTATTGCACAAGTAAGTGCCGAAAAACTGCAAACCGATAGGCCAATTGAAAGTTTTGATAAAATGCTCGAGGGATTGGTTGCTGGGGTTCAAGTAGAAACCACAACAGAATTAAACACCCCCGTTAAAATCAATATCCGTGGACAAGGCTCTTTGCCTACTTTTGGCGCCAGCAGGGGAACTTCTACACAGCCATTATTTGTAATTGATGGTATTCCGGCTTATGAACAACAGAGAGGTAATGAGGCTACCGTATTCAATGGCGAAACTTATTTAAACCCGCTTTCAAACATCAATCCTGATGATATAAAAAGCATCTCAATTTTAAAGGATGCAACTGCCTCTGCCTTGTATGGTGCAAATGCGGCAAATGGGGTAATTATTATCACCACAAAGGGCGGCAGTGCAGGCAAAACCAGGTTAAATTTTAGTTATGATACTGGCGTGGCTTCTTTCATTAACGAATATAAATGGCTAAGCGGACCTCAATACTATTCTCTTCTTCGCGAAACATACGTAAACGGAGGTCGCTCGGTAACTGAAGCTACGCAATTGGCTGGCAGTAATACCATAAATACAGATTGGTTTGATTTGACGCAAAGAAATGCCATATACCAAAATGCAGGTTTGGATGTATCTGGAGGTTCAGATAAAACAACATTTAGGTTCGCAAGTGGTTACCGTAACCAACAATCTAGTTCGTTGGGTAACGATTTGGAAAAAATTTATGTGCGTTTAAGAGTTGATCATCAATTGGTTGATAAATTTAAAATAGGCTTCAATTTCAGTCCAACCTTTACCAAAAGTAATGCGCTTTCTACTTATGGAGCTGTCTTATTGCCCCCTAACTATGCACCGTATAACCCAGATGGTACCTACAGCGATTTTTCTAATGTGCCTAATCCATTAGCCGTTTTAGCACAAAATGAACTTAGCAACAAAGGCGTGCAGTTACTGGCAAACGCTAATGCCAATTATCAGGTTACCAAAGAAATAGCTATTTCCGCTACATTTGGCGCCGATAGTTACCAAAACAAGCAAAAGCAATACGAATCATCATTAAATGCCACCGGGAGAAATGCCAATGGCCGGTTAGAATTTTATGATCGAAATTATTTGGGCTATACTGGTTTTATTCAAGCCACTTATGATAAGGTTTTTAAAGAGAAACACACTTTTAATTTTTTGATAGGAACGCAGGTAGAAAACAAGAATACAGACCTATTGAAAGGGCAAGGCACAGGTTTTACCTATGATCGGTTAAGGGTACTTAATCTGGCAGGTTCGCAAACTTCCGCTTCCTCAGCATCCTCTGAGGCAACCATATCTTATTATTCTCAGCTAGGTTACGATTACGGTAAAAAGTACTATGCCAACATCAACGGGCGCTTAGATAAGTCGTCTATTTTTGGTGGCGATAAACAAGTTGCCTTTAATGGTTCGGTAGGTTTGGCTTGGATTATTAGCAATGAAGATTTTTTAAAAGACAATAAAACTTTAAGTTTTTTAAAGTTGAGAACCACTTATGGTTCTACTGGTAATTCTCGCATTGGAACTTATGCCGCAAGAGGATTATATGATTTTGGAACAGCTTCTGGTAATGGTTATAATGGCAATGTAGCTTCATATCCAGAAAACTCGTCTGCGCCAAATCCAGATTTAGGGTGGGAAAAAAATTACAAGCTGAACCTTGGATTAGATTTCACCTTATTTAATAAGGTACAGGTGACCGGGGAATATTTCAGCAATACAATTGAAGATTTAATTTCATCAGTATATGTGCCTTTAGAAACTGGTTATTCCTTAATCTCTGCCAATACAGGTAAAATGCGCAACAGCGGATTTGAATTGTCCATCAATAGCGAATTAATGTCGAGGAAAAAGTTCAACTGGAACCTATCATTTAATTTGGGTACCAATAAAAACAAGTTAATTTCATTTAATAACGGTTATTCTGCTTTATATTCTACAGCAATAGATGCTGCAGGTTTAAGGGTTGGCAAAAGTTCAAGTGCAATTTACGGCTATTACTGGGCTGGGGTAAATCCTCAAAACGGGGCTGAACAATTTTATAGTCCAAACGGCGAAATCAAAACCGCTAATGAGATTCAAGGCTTGCCAATCAGTTCGACAAGCGTTCTTGGGGATCGTTTGCCAGACTTTCAAGGTGGACTGATCAACAGTTTTAATCTGTATGATTTTAATTTCTCTTTTAACATCCTTTACAGTTACGGCGCTAGCAAATTAGTAAGTTATGTAGACGAATCTGATGGCCGGAACCTCCAAAACAGAAACCAAAGTGTCAACTTAATCGACAGGTGGCAAAAACCAGGAGATATCACGAATATTCCTAAACTTTTAATTAGCAGGGACATTGTGGCCAACTCATCTCGTTACCTTTATGACATGAGTTACTTGAAACTAGCCAACGTGTCTTTAGGGTATAAACTGCCCAAAACCGTCAGCGAGAAGATTCATTTAAATAATGCATCGGTATTTGCAAATGCAACCAACCTGCTTTACGTATACAAAGATGCGGGTACTAAAGGAAGAAATGGTATAGCCGAAAGAAGGTTCGTTTATCCAGAAACCTCGGCATTTACCTTTGGCGTAAAAGTAGGATTGTAAAAACTCAAAATTAAAATGATGAAAAAATATTATATATTATTAATCTCAATAATCGCAATTGGCGTCTCTTCTTGCGAGAATCTATTGGATAAAGAACCTACAGACAAAATATCCCTAGAGGATCTATTTAGGGATGTTTCTGGTTCAAAAACAGCCTTGGCAGGTGCTTATCATTCTTTATTAGAAGAAAGCCACTATCAAAAAAACCTTATGGTTTATCCAGATCTTTTAGGAGGTAACATCAAGTTCAGCAAGACCACTAACTTGCGTTTGGAGGATGTGTACAATGCCACCCAGAATGCGCTGGAATCCACGATGAACGACACTTATTCGTACTTGTATAGCGAATTGAACAACGTTAACAATATCATTAAATATACACCTACGGCTGAAGGTTCAAGTGTAGAAAAAGCAAAGGTAATTGCAGAAGCTAAATGTATAAGGGCACTGATTCACTTCGACCTGGTTCGCATATTTGCGAGGCCATTTAATTTTACTCCCGATGGCTCACATTTAGGTATCGCAGTGATCTTGCAGCCGCAGTTGTTCGCCGATCCATCGCCTGTAAGAAGGACCGTTGCCCAAACTTACCAGGCCATTGTTACAGATTTAACTGATGCAATCGCTGCCTTCGACAATACAAATGGAGGTGTTTTAAAAGGTGGTTATAAGCAAAATTACTTTACAAAATCCTCAGCGACTGCTTTATTGGCCAAGGTTTATTTGAACCAAAATAACTGGGATTCAGCATTTACGCTATCAGATAGCCTAATTAAAGGCAACGAATACACACTACTAACCAATACCAATTATGTTGCCAGCTGGACAGGTCGTGTGCCTTCATCAGAATCAATTTTCGAATTGGCCTTGGAAACTTCTTTTAGCAGCACGGGCTTAGGGGGCTATTTCGACTTTAACAATACCTCTGGTTACAGAATGTTCGCGGCAACCAACGATTTACTAGGTCTATACAGCGATACTGATGTGCGCAGGAATACCTCGATGTTTAACACTATCGCCATTAGTAGCGTAAATTACCTATTCACCAAAAAATATGCTGCCGGTGGTACAGCGGCTACCCCAATAAAAGTATTAAGGTTGTCAGAATTATACTTAATTAGGGCAGAGGCTGCGGCTGAAAAAAATACGCCAGATTTTGCTACTGCAAATGCAGATTTAAATTTAATTAGAAAACGTGGCGATGCCGCTGCAACTACTTTGAGTTTAACGGTAAAAGCAGCTCTAATTGACGCCATTCTTTTAGAAAGAAGGAAGGAATTGGCCTTTGAAGGGAACTTGCTTTTTGACCTGTTAAGGAAGAAAAAAGACGTGACTAGGATAGATGCTACTGCAGTTAATAAAAACCTAACCACGAATGACAATAGATTAATTATGCCATTACCTGCCAACACGGTTAATGCTAATAAATTCATGATTCAAAACCCAGGCTATATCAACTAATCATTGTATGAAAAAAATATTTACCATCCTTTTAGCTACAACATTATTTGTAGGATGCAAAAAAGACGAGCCTGCAGCTAAGGCAGACTTATATCCAGATCAACCGGTTTCAACCCCATCAACATCAGTAATTGCTACATTTCATCAAAATGTAGCTTTCTATCAGCCTTTTGTTTATAGGTACGATCCAACCACAAGCAAATGGACAGCCAGGATAGGAAGTCATTTTTCTACCATCCCTGCTTCAGATCCTACGGCGATTGGATTTACCAATGCAGGCGTTGCCGATAGTGGAACGGCTATGTTTGATATGGTTAAATTATACACAACTGAAACAGCTACCACAAATATTAAAACGGTAAAGATTAATGCAGATAAAGTATTGCAGTTCTTTCCAGACTTTAATGGTGCCAAAACAGGTATTGTAAAAGTGGTAACACAAGACATTGCCCTCACAAGAGCTAATTTAACAACCTTTAAAATCGGTATCAGTGGCGCAGGAACTTATGATGAAAACACCAAGGTCATAGACCTGGAAGTTAAGTTTAATGAAACTGCAATCGGCGGCACTTCACAAACTATCAAATATAAAATAAGTCCAGTTGCATTAGTTTTAAATTAATAGAGATGAAAAGATTAATCATTATATTTTCAGTAATTACCATTTTTTTAATTGGTACTGCATTTCTGCAAGAAAAAGAATATACTGTAGAAGAGCTGCGTGAACTTTACAGTGGCGAACCAACAAAGTGGCCTAAACCAAATTTAGATCAAGAGGCCAAAAAGGGATTTAGCGATATTGGTTATTTGGGGAGACCTGAATATCCTAAAGATAATCCATTTTCAGAAGAGAAGCAGAAGTTGGGTAGAACTTTGTTTTTTGATCCTCGACTTTCATCATCTAAACAAATTGCTTGCGCATCGTGCCATGACCCAGAATTGGGTTGGGGAGATGGTAAGCGAGTTGCTTATGGACATGACCGTCAGAATGGAAAACGCAATGCGATGACCATTATTAATACGGCGTTCTATAAAAAATTCTTTTGGGACGGCAGGGCAGGCAGCCTAGAGCATCAATCTGGCTTTCCGGTCGCAGATCATGTAGAGATGAACATGGACCTTAAGGAAATGGTTAAAAACGTAACTCAGGTGCAAGGTTATAAACCATTGTTTAAGTTGGCTTTTGGAAGTGATGAAATTAATCTTGATAAAATTCAAAAGGCGATTGCAACCTTTGAACGAGGAATTGTAAGTACAAATAGTCGCTTTGATTCTTTTGTTAAGGGAAATAAAAATGCACTAAAGGATGATGAGGTTGTAGGTTTACATCTTTTCCGTACCAAGGCGAGGTGTATCAATTGCCACAATTCTCCTTTGTTCAGTGATAATCAATTTCATAATGATGGACAAGCGCTATTGGGCTCAAAATTTGAAGACTTAGGTCTTTATAACGTTACCAAGGATTTAAAGGACGTAGGTAAAATGAGAACGCCGTCGCTTAGGGAAACCAATATCACTGGACCTTGGATGCACCACGGTAACTTTCCATCTATTAAAGATGTAATTGAGTTTTATAACCTAGGTAACCCGATTGCACAACAGCGAAGTTTAAAAGTAGCAGATTCTTTAAAAGCTCCAAAATCGGCCATGCTGAGAAAATTAGATTTGACCCTGAAAGAACAGCAACAAGTGGAAGCATTCTTGAAGTCGATTAGTACAATGGTTAATAAGATTAATCCACCCGTGTTACCAAAGTAATTTATTGACATTTGAGACACAACCTTTTGTTGTCCCTATTTTCATTGAGGGACAGGTACAAGCCGAACTTTATTTTATTTCTGTTGGTATGTTCCATCAGTTCCTGCAGGCTCGTTGGCGCTGTAGATAGTTTACCTGAAGATAAGTTTCGGCTTTCAAAGGCTGATTATGAAATGCTATTCACCGATACCCAGTCGACACCAGTAAATTCGGTTGCTAGGAGAGAGGTGGAGAGTAGTTACGGAGATAGTGGGGGGTTGATATTAACTGACCTTAAAAAGGGAGCTGTGGCAAGCTTAGAAACCATGTCCTTAACGGGGCTAAAACTTTCTAGGGTGAGGCTAGACTTCGACTTTATCACTATTCCATTTAAGATACGACCTTCGATCAATGGCTTTCCCGAGCAAATGAACGCTACCTTTAATGGTGCCCTTTATTTGGGTAGGAGAAACGATTCTTATTCGATTACCAAACAGCGAGGGAAGCTTAAAATACAGGGTACCGGCTATGGGTATGGTGTGTTTTTTGGGGTTGGGTCTGTTACGATGAACCCATTTGTATTGGAAGGTAAAATTGATTACGAGTACGATGGTTTTGTGCTGCAAGGCGGTATGGCAGGTATATATGATGCCAAGAAATTTAACATTGGCCTAGCCCTTGGAACTGATTTCTTGATGGATAAAAACAAGGGAGATTGGATTTATCAGGGTAAGCCTTGGATTGGTATGGTCTTTGGCTTGCAATTGAACTAGGTATTACAATCCATGTGGTTTTGGGTTTACGAAAATCTATAGGACAAGAAGTTTTTTTCTATCGTTCCCATATTTCCCTAATAGGATAATGGATTATCAAAACGGACTTTCAACATTAATTTAAGATGCTTCTTTCATTGTTTTTTTGAAGCAATAGGAATCAACATTAGGGCTTCCCAGTTCTTCTGCATACCCTTATTTTTATTTAACTGGGCATTGATCTTTTTCTTGAATAGCCAGCAAGTGTTTTCCTTCACGGAGGTGCATATCGAGAGTTCCCTTGCGGTTATGCCTGGGTTGGACCTCAATAAGAAAAACATATAGAAAGCTTCTAGGATAGGAATTTTAATCCTATGGAATACAGTACCTGAAGTCGCCGTTTCCACATAGCCACATTTTGAGCATCTTCTCGCGTATTCAATTTTGCCAGCCCCGAACTTCTCTTGCCTGCATTTCTTACATCTATATCCATTCTCCCATTTCAACTGAGCCAAGTATTTGATGCAGGAAGCGTCATCGGGATATAATTCCTTAAATTCTTTGAAATCCAAGGGCTTTAGGTCTATCCTCGCATCTATTTCATTTTTCAGCTGGCTCTTAAGATAATTATTGTCTGCATCTAACAGCTTGTTGATTCTTTCAATTTCTTCACTCTGTGCCCTAACCATCGTTACGTCACTACAGTTCATTACAATCCCATTTATGGCGGGATCGAAGCTCAAGTCTTTGATGAAGGACTCTAAAATAGCATATTGCCCATTTGACTTCTTTAACCTTAATTCAATCTTGGTGCCTTCAGATTTTGGGCCTACCGCCTTGTTAATGGTTTCGAAGTAATTGTCTTTGTCCTGGTCGTGGAGAATAGCTAGAATTGAGGTGCCAATGATGTCGTTCTCCGACAGCTCAAATAATCGATAGAAAGATGGGGTGATGTAACGAATGAGGTGATCTTTTCCAACAATGGCAATGATATCTGGAGAATGTCTAATTAACGACCTAAACCTCCGTTCACTTTCTATCAAAGCAAGTTCGGCCTGCTTTCTCTTGGTAATATCTATGCAACAGCCTAACAGGTATTCCTGGCCGTCGCTCGTCTTGATCCTGGTCTTTTTGATCAACACATAGGAATCAGTGCCATTTCTAAGCGAGAATTCCTCCGAGAAAACTTCCTTGCCGGTTAGGAAAAGTGTTTCTTCTTCTTGCCAAAAGCGGTCTGCCTGGGCCTTTGGAAAAAAATCGTAATCGTTCTTGTTTTGGAGTTCGGCCCTTGTTTTGTGTTGGAGGTTACAAAGGGAGTCATTGAAGAAAACCCACCTATGTTGCCTGTCCTTAACAAATACAGGCATTGGGATTGCATTAAAAATCTGTTCCCAATGTTCTGCATCGATTTCTTCAATACTTCTTTCGCTAATGGGTTTACGGCCCATTTGGTTCACCGATTTCCCAACAAGTGCACTATCAACCGAAGCTAGTTTCTTTAGCCCGTATTGATTGACATGTCTAATCGTTAAATCTTCATTTAAGGTTAAGGCAATGGCAGAAACAATCTTGCTCAAATACTCTTCTTCTGGTAAACTCATCTAATAATCTATCGAAACACAAAGCTATGGAGAATGTAGTAACCAAAATTAACTAAAAAACCATTTAATTAACTAGAATATCTTTTCTTTAACAGTGCTTTCATCCACAAGTTAACCTCCCATTGGCTGGCCACGGGTTTTCTGGTATAAGGTATGGTGGGCATATAATCTGCAGGGCCGAATTCTGGCGTGATGGTAAAGTCGGGCGTTTTTAGCTCAATTTGATTCGCGATTATTTTATCCCACCAGTTCAAATGATGGTTAACGGCGTCCCGCCACTCTGGTGCCCTGGGATCATTTACCTGGCAAGCTTGTGGATGGCCTATTCTTGCATGCAGGTGTCCTGCCCTTTGTATGGCATTATCAAGATGTACGCCCTGGTCAGTTAGAAAAGACTCGGAAACATTACACCAATGCGAAAAATCCGCCGTGATTCTTAGAGATGGAAACGCTTCCAGGTAAGGTTGTATGGCCGCCGCATGAAATGAGAACCTTCCCCGATGAGTTTCATGCAATATCCTCATGTCAAGCTCTTTGGCCAACTCTATGGATTCATGGATTAATGCGCAATTATCCTCAAATGATAAAAAGTCACTTCCGGTGTGTGAGTTGATGAGCAAGGGTTTAACATCTGCGGCAGATCTGATGTGCTCGCCGTAAGAGGTCATGAATTCAGCAAGTGTGTTGCCATGGGCGGCGTATTGCAAGGCAATTACCTCCATCTCATAGTCTGCCTTAAGCTTGTTGATTTCGTATTTCTGTTTGTCGTTCAATGGAATAGCCATCTCTACACCGTCGTAACCGGCATGTTTTATCTCTTCAAAAATAGCCTCCAAGGAACCTTCCAGCTGATGGACGTAATCGGGAACCATGCCCCAGATTGGGCAAAAGAAATTAATTTTCATAGTGAGTGCTGTTAAGGATGATAATTATTGTCCGGTTGAATTTAGGTAACTGCCATAACCAATTACAAGTGTTGAAATGATGACGATGGCTATCCCTGTAAATATGGTTTTCATGGTAGATGAGTTAGATCCTTTCCATTCCTTGAAATAAAGGCCCCAGAGGTTGCTAAATGTGATTACGAATGCCATATGGATACTCCAGCTGGCGAAATCATAATCTCCCATCCTAGTAGAACCCATTCCGTAAAACATAAACTGCAGATACCATATTATGCCAGCCAGAGCAGAAAAAAAGTAATTGCTCTTCTGAAAACCGGTCTTTTTTGTGTAATCTCCAGCTGTACGGTTTCTTACGTTCAATACAATGCACCAAATGATGTTGGTTACAAATCCCCCCATCAGTACCATGATTAAGACGGCGTTATTTTGCCACAATGGGGCAACACCTCGACTAATGGCAAGATCTGCCAGGGGTTTGCCAGCACTTAGGCCAAATGCAAAACAAGAGCTTAAAATACCTGAAAAGAGTGCGGTTAAGATGCCCTTACCGAAATTAAATTCCTTGATCGTTTCTTTCTTTTTCTCGATAGATAATGATCGTTCCTTTAAAATTCCTGCCCATCCACAAACACCGATGCCCAAAAGGCAAATAAAAACGCCTGCCAAGGTAGTTAAGCCAGACACATTATTTAGAAGCTGTGAAAATGTCCCATAAAAAATTGGCGGTACCAGTGTGCCCAGTACTGCGCATAAGCCCAGGGTAATTGAGAAGCCTAAAGAGAAGCCCAGATAGCGCATAGAAAGTCCGAAGGTCATACTGCCTAAGCCCCAGAGCGAACCGAAAATTAGGCACCATAACAATGTGCTTGAATCCACATCGCGGAATAGATCAAGGAGGTCGGGAATGGTAAGGTAGCCCGTTAACCATGGCATAACAATCCATGCAGCCACCCCACTAATTAGCCAAGAGCTTTCCCATGCCCAATCTTTAACCCTTTTGAAGGGAATTAAAAAGCTGCCAGAGGCAAATCCGCCGATGGCATGCAGTAATAGGCCTAAGATAAAGTTCATACTTAGATTTAAGGGTTGGTTTGGTTAGGATGCAAATCAATATAATTAATTCCAACTAAACAAAATCCAGCTGTCCACCATTTTGAATTAGGGCATTCCAAACTGTATACAAAAGATTGCGCATACTTTTTAATAACATTCTATTTAACTGATAGTGAGTATTTTAATTTATATTTTGGAATTGAATATTCAATTGAATCACACCTTAAAAATTCTTCACCTACCTGCGAAAAAGACATATTTGGCTTTTGTGATTAAACTGATTCTGTGTATTTAAAATATGTATTTAATGTTCTGACAATCAAGATTTTAAATATGTTTATGAAAAGGGTTCAAAACCGACTATTTTGCTATTTTATCTATCCAAACTAGCCGTCCAGATTTTTTCAGAATTGCAATTCAATCCTGATTGCTTCTTATTTGTGTCGTAGAAAATGTGAATAAGAAATTTTTAATCACTATTAGCTAACCTAACCAAATATAATTATGGCAATGAACGATGTGCAAGATGTTGCGCCTTTTAAAGAGTCAACTCATTTACTTAACGACCCTCGAGAACTAAGGGCAACTGCCGAACAAGACGGCTATCTTTTTTTTAAAGCTTTATTACCTGCTGAAGCAATAGCTCAGGTACGGAAAGATGTATTTGAAATCTGTAAAAAAAATGAATTCTTGAAAGATGGGACAACGTTAACAGATGGTATCGCAGCTCCCGGATTCATGATCTTGGAATCATCTGTTAACCCCGCCTACTTAAATTACTACAGAGAAATTCAACAACTACATTCCTTTCATGCTTTAGCTCATGATCCTAATTTATTAAAAGCATTGAACGTGCTTTTTGATGGGGAAACGCTGGTTCACCCTTTAAAAATCTTACGTACCATTTTTCCGCAGGCGCAAAAACATACAACACCACCTCACCAGGATTATTTCCACGTAAGGGGAACTGAAAATACTTGGACAAGTTGGATTCCACTTGGCGACTGCGATAAAGAATTAGGTGGCTTAACCTTGGTTCCCGGATCGCAAAATTGGGGGTTATTACCCGAACATCCTGCCGAGGGAGCGGGTTTAATTGGAATTAATGTGCCGAGCGATTCTAAATGGGTAATTGGAGAGTTTGCTGCGGGAGATGTGTTGATGTTCCATAGCCACACCGTTCACCAGGGAATCGACAACAACTCAGCTGACAGGATCAGGTTATCCATGGACTGTAGGTTCCAGGCCTTGAGTGAGAAAAAAATTGGCCCGGTAGCCGTTAGAAGCCCACACTTACACTGTATTGATTGGGACGGCTTATATAAAAAATGGCCGGCGAACGACCCTTTAAAATATTATTGGAAGGATCTGGGTCTAGAAATTGATCAATCCGCCCCGCCAACAATTGGCACACCCGAAAATCCACACCCCACAACAATGGGTTAGTTCAGGAAGACGTGCGTGTGAAGTTGATTTGATTTTTTCTTCACCCCATTAGTATTTAATTCGATTGTAATTGCACGGGGACAAAGTTTTGGCACCGAAATATCATTAGCGCCATGAGGTACGATTAACCGAGTGGCTATACCAACCAAATTTAAAAAGGTATGTTACAACAGCAAGGTTTTAATTTTCTAAAAATAGATACCTGTTCTGCTACCCCTAAATATTTACAGGTTAGAGATAGCATAGTTTCTGCGTTAGAGTGTGGTAAACTGAAAAAAGGTGATGTTTTACCATCTATTAATGACTTAAGTTATATTCTCGATATCTCTAGGGATACGACTGAAAAGGGCTATAGGTATCTAAAAAATACTGGGTTTATCAATTCCATACCGGGTAAAGGTTACTACATTTCCAATTCAGAGTACAAAAAAGACATCAGGGTTTGCCTACTTTTTAACAAACTCTCGGCACATAAAAAGATAATATATGATGCTTTTTCAGATGCGCTTGGCGATCAAGCTTTTATAGATTTTTACATCTATAACAATGACTATGCAATCTTCAAAAAGCTCATTAAGAGCACTAAAAACGATTATTCACATTATGTGATCATTCCTCACTTTGTGGATGGTGGGGAAGATGCCTTTGAAATCATAGATTCTATTCCGAAGGAAAAACTATTGATCCTAGATAAGCAAGTTCAGGGCGTTAATGGTGATTATGCTTCGATTTATGAAAATTTCGCAACAGATATCTATCAGGCGTTAACCACTGTACTGCCAAATCTATCTAAATACAGGGCCATTAAGATTGTATTCCCTAAAAAAAGCTACTATCCCAAGGAGATACTGAAAGGCATAAAGCTATTCTGTAATCAACATAGCTTCAATTATGTGGTTGTAGATAATATGGAGAAGGAAGTGATTAACAGGGGAGACCTTTACATCAATGTGATGGAAGATGACCTTGTTCAACTGTTAGAGAAAGTCATTAATTTAGGACTTGAAGTGGGCAAGGACGTCGGAATAATTTCCTATAATGAAACCCCATTAAAGAAATACATACTCAATGGGATCACTACTGTTTCCACAGATTTCAAAATGATGGGCTATATGGCGGCGCAAGCTGTATTAAACAATAGTAAGGCGAAACACGCAGTTCCTTTCAACATTATTCTAAGAGATTCTTTATGATTATAACTTATCAAGGAAGACATTTAAATCAAGGCCTAAAGTTTGATTTTCTAGTTAAGCTCATCAGCCTGATGACCCTGACAACAATTCTCTTTTGCCAAACCGCTCTTGCCCAAAATAAAACAGTCTTTGTTGCCGCTAGTCCAAAAGGAGAAGATGCTACGCTTTCCGTGATTAGCGCACTTAAAAAGTGCCGAGAAACCAAGGCCACGAAACTTGTTTTCACAAAGGGTACTTATACTTTCGAGCCTGACTTTGCGACGGAAAAATATGTGTTTGTAAGTAATAACGACGAGGGGTTAAAGCGCTTTGTATTTGATCTTTCGGGAATGAGAGATCTGGAAATAGATGGACAGGGTTCTCAGTTTATATTCAATGGTTTTCTTTGCCCTTTTTTACTGCAACGCTCGAAAAGAATAACCGTAAAAAATCTATCGATTGATTTTAAGCGCACGTTTCATTCCGAAGGAACAATCATAGCTGCCTACAAGGACAGTTTAGACATTGCTTTTACCAAAGCTTACCCCTATAGCGTTCATAACAACAAGTTAATGTTTACCGGAGATCAGGTGATTGGTAAAGATAATGGAGGCGAACCTAAGCGGGTTAACTATCCATTTTGGCATCTACTGGAGTTTGATGCTATTAAACGGGAACCAGTACAAACTGCATTTGATTATCTTAATGTCCAAAATATGGTTGTAAAAGATCTCGGACCAGGACGCGTACGCATTCACTTTCCAAGATTAAAGGGTTCGATAGGCAACACCTTGATCTTTAATGCGACAGACAGATTGGTGCCAGGATTTACCATTTCCGATAGCGAGGATGTAAGTGTTCGAAACATTACAATTTTTCATGCAGGTGGAGTGGGAATACTTGCCCAGCGCACTAATAACATTTTAGTGGATAGTGTCAAGGTAATCGCCGCTCCAGGTAGAATGGTAAGTACCGCGGCAGATGCCACACACTTCGTGAACTGTGGTGGAAAGATAACCCTACAACATTCAACCTTCGAGAGCATGATGGATGATGCCACGAATATCCATGGGATTTATGTGAAGATCATGAAAATAATTTCACCTAATGAAGTGGTAGTAAAATTAATGCATTACCAACAATTTGGCTTCGACTTTCTTGCCCCAAATTCAAAAATTGAGATTACTGAAGCAGAAAGCCTAATAACCTATGGCGAGACAACGGTGTTGAAGACGGAACGGTTAAACAAGGAATTTACGAGAATTACCATGAAGGACCCGCTTTCTTCCAAGGTTAAAGTGGGGGATGTAATCGCGTCAACTGAGCAGTATCCGGACGTGTTGATGAAGAATTGTTCGGTGCAAAAAAACCGGGCTCGAGGTATCCTGTTAGGCTCAAGAGGTAAAATAGTGATTGATGGTAACTATTTTCATACCCACTGTGCCGCTATCAATTTAGAGGGTGATGGCCGATATTGGTTTGAACAATCGGGTGTAAGAGATCTGACTATTAGAAACAATACTTTCGACAACTGTAATTACGGTTTCATGCTGGGGTTGGGTGTTATAATGGTTAGTTCTGGTATTGAGGAGCACAAGAAAGCCGAAAGCAGATACAACAGAAATATCTTAATTGAGCGAAATACCTTCAAAATCTTCAATCCCTGTATTTTAAGTGGCTACTCGGTTGACAATCTCACTTTTCGCAACAATAAAATCGAAAAAACCACTGATTATGAGTTTTTGGATTGGTTTAAGAACATGAACCTCCAAAATTTCATGCTTACAAATTCTTCCAATCTAAAAATTGAAAAATAGCCACTACAGGATAAATTTACAGCTAATGTATAAACCTTATTATATCAAACCTGCTAAAAATGTCTTATCACTAATAATTACGGTACTTGTGGTTGTTTTATTTTGCTTATTGTGCAAAGAGGGAATTGCACAGACGGTAAAACTACCCACTTTTGAAGAATATGTTAAAAATGCAGTGCCAACTAGGCAAGAACTTGATATTTTCTTGGGAGGTAATGGTGTTTGGGCGAGGTATGATGCTCAGCTCGGTTATATCTTGGGAAACTCAATGCCAGTTGAAGGTATTGACAACAGCATAAACATTTCAACTACCGATCAAAATGGATTTAGGACGATGCAGATGTATCGGAATAGGCCTTGCCGTATCAACACTTATGGCAATAGCTTCACACAATGTCAACAGGTTTCTGATGGCGAAACCTGGCAAGAGTATTTGGCTGCGCACATTGGTGAACCAATTCGTAATTTTGGAGTAGGCGGTTACGGCGTTTACCAGTCCTATGTAAGGTTATTGAGAGAGGAAAACACAAAAAATGCCGCTGATCACTTGATATTTTATGTTTGGGGAGATGATCATGTGCGAAGTTTATTGCGTTGTAGGTATTTAGCCATAAAGCAATGGAACCAAAAGAATGAGCCAGGGTTTAAATTTCATGGCAACTTTTGGCCTAATTTGGAAATGGACTTAACCACAGGCCAATTCATTGAAAAACCTAATCCATTGAACACAAAGAAAACATTGTATAAAATGACTGATCGTACTTGGATGTGGGAAAATGTCAAGGACGATATTGCGCTTCAACTATTGTTATTTAAGAATAAAGAGATTGCCAATCTGAACCTAGAAAATGTGCAGAAGCTAGCTAAGCATTTACAACTTGATATCAGTTTCAAAGATCATGCAGACCTAGAGCAAAATGCCAGTTACTTGTTAGATAAATATTCGTTTGCGGCAACTAAATATATCTTGAACAAATTGAAGGTATATGCTAGCAAGAATAATAAGAAATTACTGATCGTGCTATTTGATCCCTATCGAGTTACCAATTCCTTGGTTGAAACAGGAACAAGGTATGATGATGAAGTTGTGCGATACCTGAAGGCAGGCGAGTTCAATTTCTTTGACATGAACCTCATACATGTTGCAGACTTCAAAAAGTTTAACCTTAATTTGAAAGATTATTATGGGAGATACCTTTTAGGGCATTATAACCCTACTGGAAATCATTTTTTTGCGTATTCCATTAAAGATAAAATCATACAGTTGTTAAGCCCGAAACCAGTTACCTATAGTGGTTCCGGCCATAATTGGGTAGATTTCAAAGGATATTTACAAGGGATAAACTAATCAAATGCACAAAAACCTAAAACATAACGCTACAGGATGCTAAAACTATTCCCTTTATTTAAGATTGTTAATTAAATCTATCAAATCTATTTATGCCTAAAAAATCATCTATTCATTTTTCATTAATTGTACTACTCAACCTGTTAATGACAGCTTCAGGAACATCTGCTCAGACGAAACAGGCGAAATTAGTTTCACTGGATGCCTTCAGGAAAGGATTTGAGGTGCCGCAAGATTCCTTAAAACCATATGTATATTGGTATTGGGTAAGTGACAACATTTCAAAAACAGGAATTACCAAAGATTTGGAAGCTATGGCTAAAGTAGGCATAGGTGAGGCTTTTATAGGTAACATTGGCCTATCGACTGTTCCTTACGGTAAGGTAAAGGTTTTGAGCAAAGAATGGTGGGAACTCACCAAATTCGCTATTACAGAAGGGCAACGCTTGGGGGTTGACATCGGCATTTTTAACAGTCCAGGCTGGAGCCAATCTGGAGGGCCATGGGTAAAGCCGACTGAAGCAATGCGTTATTTAGTGTCGACGGAGGTATCAATTACCGGAGGCAAAAATGTAAAGATGAAACTACCTGCAGTTCAGGAAGGATTTCAAGATATGGCGGTAATCGCTTATCCTGTTTCTTCCCTTCCTGAGCAGACGGTTGCAGATTTCAAACCTAGCTTAAAGTTTTCCACTACAATTAATAATGGCAATTACTTAATCGATAAAAATTTAAACACAGCCATTGCCTTTACTCCAGAAGCGAAAAAAAATGGATTGACCATAGATTTTAACCTTGAGAAAAGTTTCACGGCAAGAAGCATCACCATTCATCCAGATACGGTACAATTGTCAGCGCAGGTAGAGGTTCAAGTACTTGTTAATGGCTCTTACAAGCCTATTAGGAAGTTTCTGATGGATAGGAGCAACAATATGATCACGGTAGGCCCTAATGTTTATGGAGAAATATGCATTGCTTTGCCAGTGACGACCGCTACAAGTTTTAGGTTGGTTTTTTCTGAGTTAAATAATCCACAGGGCCAACAAAAAGTAGGGGGCATTAAAGAAATCGTCTTGTCATCTTACCCAAAGCTAGAGCGATACATTGAAAAGCAAATGGGTAAAATGCTACAAGTGCCAACGCTTTCCTGGAATGAATATTTGTGGGAAAACCAGATGGAAAATGGTAGTGCAAATATGAAAGTAAGTGCCAGTAGTGTTATTAATATCACTAAATTTTTAGATAATAATGGTGTCCTTAACTGGAATGCCCCAAAGGGAAAGTGGATAGTTAGAAGAGTCGGACTTGTGCCGACAGGCACAAAAAATGCACCAGCTTCCCCAGAAGCCACAGGGTTTGAAGTAGATAAAATGAATCGGGTTTCCTTAGAAAAACACTTCAATGCTTACTTAGGTAAGTTTTTAAAAGAATTACCTGCCGATAAGAGAAAGTCATTCAAACATGTAGTGTTAGATAGTTATGAGGTTGGCCCCGAGAACTGGACGGAAGGTTTGGCAGAAGGCTTTAGGAAGAAATACGGTTACGATCCGATCGTTTGGTTGCCAGTCTTGTCGGGAACGATTGTTAATAGCGCCCAGGAATCAGATCGCTTTCTTTGGGACCTGAGACGGTTGATTGCTGATCGCATAGCTTACGACTATGCTGGTGGATTAAGGGATATCAGTAAGAAAAATGGATTAAAAGTATGGTCGGAGAACTATGGGCATTGGGGTTTCCCTTCAGAATTCTTGCTTTATGGTGGACAAGGAGGTGAAATCGCTGGTGAATTTTGGGTAGAAGGTACCTTAGGAAACGTAGAGTGTAGAGCAGCTTCTTCTGCGGCACATATATATGGCAACAACCGTGTGTTTGCCGAGAGTTATACCGCAGGTGGTTTGCCGTATCAACGCTACCCAGGTTACTTGAAAAAACGAGGAGATTGGTCTTTTACGGAAGGGATTAATCATGTGCTTTTGCATGTATATATTCATCAGCCATATGAAGATAAGGATCCAGGTATGAACGCCTGGTTTGGGACAGAGTTCAATAGGAAAAACACTTGGTTCGAGCAGTCTAAAACCTGGATAGATTACCAACGTCGAAGCATGTTTATGTTACAACAAGGAAAGCCGGTTAATGATATTTGCTATTTTATTGGTGAGGATGCACCGAAGTTAGCTGGTGGTAGAGATCCCGAAATTCCAACAGGTTATTCTTATGATTATATCAACGCTGATGTGATCTTAAACAAAATGACTGTAAAAGACGGTAAACTAACGCTGCCCGATGGGATGAGCTATAGGATGATGGTTATGCCTCCATTAACGACTATTACTCCTGAACTATTGCAAAAGATAAAGGAGTTGGTTATTGCCGGAGGGATCATCTTAGGCCCCAAGCCTACGAAGTCGCCGAGTTTAAGAAATTATCCTAACGCTGATCAAAAAGTTAGAGCATTAGCTGATGAGTTATGGGACGATGCTAATCGAAAAGATCAAACCACGAATGCATTGGGCAAAGGATTTGTTTTGAATGATATTAGCTTAACTAGGGCACTAGTCCAATTTCAGATCCCCCAAGACATCGTGATCCCGAACGGAAAACCATTACTATTTACGCATAGAAAAACTGCTCAAGAGGAAATCTATTTCATTACGAACCAGAGTGACGAAAGGCAGGAAGCAACTATTACATTTAGGGTAAAAGATAAGCATCCTGAGCTCTGGGATGCCACCACAGGTACAACTAGGAAATTGCCCCAGTTTTTTTCAACTTCAACTGGCACAGCGCTTTCGTTAAAGTTTGAACCTGCTGAGAGTTATTTTATCGTGTTCGTTGCAGATGACAGTAAAACTACTACGACTGAAAATTTCCCTCAAGCGAATTCAGTACAGGAAATCACCAGCCCATGGAGGGTTAAATTTCAAGACAATAAGCGTGGCCCAACTGCCGAAGTTGAATTTACAACCTTGCAGGACTGGTCTCATCACTCAGATGAAAAAATTAAATACTTTTCAGGCACCGCTACTTATACCAACACTTTCATAGGGAAAGCTCCCATATCTGGCGAGCGTATTTTTTTAGACCTTGGAGATGTAAAAAATATGGCCACGGTTAAAATCAACGGTAAAACAGTGGGTGGATTATGGACAGCGCCTTGGCGTATTGATATTACGAAATTCGTAAGCAACGGCAATAATTCAGTTGAAATTGAAGTGGTAAACCTTTGGGTTAACAGAATGATTGGAGATAGCAAACTTTCAGAAAAAGACCGACCAACATGGTTAGCCAACAATTATTTCAATCCTACAGACCCTTTAACTCCATCGGGATTATTGGGTCCAGTGCACATCAAATTAATCAAATATTAACTAAACACTATAGCTTAAAGTAGCGATGTAGTAATCGAAATTTTAAGATAAAATAAACACTAATGAAGAAATACCTATTGCTCCTTTTGTTTAGCAGCTTTTGCTCAATAGACTTGTTTGCACGGCAGGCTATGGTTACTGTGGGCCGTACTACAGTGGAAGGGCTAAATGTTATGGAGGGTGTAACGAAGATACACCCTCGCCTTAGTTGGCAAATTGAAAGCGCACAGCGAAACGTGAGCCAGACTGCGTATCAAATCATAGTGGCCAGTTCAATGGCCGCTATTGGGCAGAACAAGGGTGATGTTTATGATAGCCGCAAAGTAAATTCTAATCAGTCCATCAATATTGCCTATCCTTTAGTGAACCTATTGAGCTGCAGACCATATTATTGGAGGGTACGTGTTTGGACGAGCAAGGGAGCTTCAAAATGGAGCGCCACGGGCAAGTGGAGTATGGGCATACTGAATGATTCGATTTGGAAGGCAGACTGGATTGGTACAGAGAAAATGTTAAAAACAGATGATCCTTACAATCCATTTACCCGCCTTGCGGCACGATACCTGCGAAAAGAACTAACTGTTTCTGTCAAGCCAATTCGGGCAACGGCCTACATCGCCGGGATGGGCCTGTACGAATTGTATGTAAACGGTCTCAAGGTCGGAAAACATGTTTTATCACCTACACTTAAAGAATATAATAAAGAAATTCCGTACAATACCTTGGATGTAACTGCTTATTTTAAGAAGGGCAGTAACGCCATTGGAGTGATTCTAGGAAACGGAAGGTACTTTACTGTTCGCTACAGCAAGGATGGGGGTATGGCAGCTGGCAATGCTCCGAGTACCCATTATGGTCTTCCGATGTTGAAAATGCAGGTCTTGCTGGAATATGCCAATGGAACCAAAGAGCTCATCACCTCTGATCGATCATGGAAGGCAACCTCAAACGGGCCAATCATCGCAAATAATGAGTTTGACGGAGAGGAATATGACGCGAACAAAGAATTAACTGGCTGGTCATTGCCAAACTATAAGGATAAAGATTGGTATAAGGTTTCTGTAGTAACGCCAGCATCAAATAAATTGGTGACCCAGGTTAATGAAAATATTGCTGTAAAGGACAACATTGTTCCCAAAACAATTCACCAGACCAAAAATAGGAGCTATATTTTAGATATGGGACAGAATATGGTAGGCTGGCTCAAAATTAAGGTGAGGGGAAAAAAGGGCGATACCATTACATTAAGATTTGCGGAAACATTGAAGAATGCCGATAGTCTGTTTTTGGCTAATATCAGAAGTGCCAAGGTAACCGATAAGTATGTGATAAAGGGTACAGGTGAGGAGCTATGGGAGCCACGTTTTGTTTTTCATGGCTTTAGGTATGCTGAAGTACGGGGATTGAAGTATCAGCCTAAAAAGGAAGATTTTACAGGCAGGGTAGTTTACGATGACTTGCCAACCATTGGCTTATTCCAAACCTCAGACAAAACCATAAACCAGGTCTATAAAAATGCATACTGGGGTATCATAGGAAACTATAGAGGAATGCCTACAGACTGTCCACAACGCGATGAGCGAATGGGGTGGCTTGGTGATCGTTCGGTAAGTTCCTATGGCGAAAGCTTTGTTTTCGATAACTCTAGGTTATATGCAAAATGGATGGATGATATCGAGGCTGCCCAAAAGGAAAGTGGAAGTATTCCAGACGTTGCGCCAACCTATTGGAAAAACTATACGGATAATGTGACCTGGCCAATTACATTTTTAGTTATACCAGAAATGTTAAGAAAGCAGTTTGGAGATACGGTAACTTATCAAAAGCAATATCCCAATATGAAAAAATGGATGCTTTACATGTGGGATACTTACCAAGTAGATGATATGGTTCAAAAGGATACATACGGCGACTGGTGTTTGCCACCTGAAAACTTGAATATCATTTTTTCACTTGATACCAATCGGAATACAAAAGGACCTGTAATTGGTGCCGCCTATTACTATTATGCACTGAGCTTAATGAAAAAATATGCGGATCGTTTAAAGAATTCAGCCGACTATGCGCTGTTTGATGGAATGGCCAAAAAGGTAAGGGCGGCCTTTAATGCCGAGTTTTATAATCAAGATGGAGGTTTTTACGCGAATAATACGGTTACCTCAAATCTCTTGCCGCTTACATTCGGGATCGTTGAGGAGAAAAATCGGGAGAAGGTATTTCGTCAAATAGTAGATCGTACATTGAATCTATATCAAGGGCATGTAAGTACTGGGCTAATTGGCGGGCAATGGTTAATGAGAGGCTTATCAGATAACGGCAGACCCGATTTAGCTTACAAAATAGTTACCAATACAACTTACCCAAGTTGGGGCTACATGGCGGCACAAGGAGCCACTACGATTTGGGAACTGTGGAACGGTAATACCGCCGATCCTGCTATGAATTCTGGTAACCACGTTATGCTATTGGGCGATTTGCTGGTGTGGAACTATGAATATTTGGGAGGCATCAAGACAGATCAACAAGACGTTGCCTTCAAGAAGATCATAATGGACCCTTACTTGGCGCCAGCGCTCACTTTTGTCAATGCAAGTACCACATCACCTTATGGAAAAATAGTTTCTAACTGGAAGAAGAATGGTAAAAACTTTAGCTGGGAAGTGAGTATCCCATCGAATTGCAAAGCTATCCTGGCTTTTCCAGTAAGTTCCTTTAGTGCAATTTTAGAGAACAATAGAAAGCTTAGTGGGATAAATGAAATCAAGTATTTACGTACTGAGAACGGCAAAACTTATGTTGAGGTGGCTTCTGGAAATTATGTCTTTAGCTGTAAATTCTGATCGCACAAAGAAAGCTTCTTAAGCAAACCAAATATTTAAAAACTAATTAGATCATGCATAAATTCAATATAAAAAAGTTTCAGACCCTGATAGTCACATTCCTGATTTGTTTTGTAGCAAAAGCTCAAAATCAACCAGCCATAAAGATTTCCAATTCGCAGTTAAGCTTTGCTGTAAACAGTGAAAGTGGCCAGTTCAGTGTTCAGGATAAGAAAAGTAAGCGCTCTTGGGTTTCTTTACCTTATAAGAAAATTAAGTTTTTAAGTGCCTCGGCCGTCTCACCTAGTCAGCTTAAGATGTCGCTAATTGATTCTACATCTGGGATCAATTTTTCGAGCCTAGTTACGTTGGAAAATGATAGCAGCCTATCCTTTGTGTTATCGACGAGCCAGAAAGCTATGGCCATAGACCAGTTAAGCTTTCCACAGGCTATGAAAACAAATTATGAGAAAGGTTTTTTAGTGTTTAACTATCGCTCAGGTGGTGTCCAGATTGCGCAAAATGACATTACTTATCCAGCAAAGCGAATGATGGTTTATGACAATATTGGCTTGGATATGCCTTGGGTAGGGGTTTATGACGCAGTTAAAGGGGATGGGATGATGGTTTTGGCAAATACACCCTACGATGTAGAGATAGATTTTAGTGAAGACAAAGGCTTGATGTGGCCCAATGTAGCTTGGGCATCTTCTCTAAGACAATTTTCCTATGCAAGAAAGGTCTCTTATATTTTCACTTCAGGCGGTAATTACGTCTCACTAGCTAAAGCTTACAGGAACTACCTCAAGCAAATCGATGATTTTAAAACTTTGGCTCAAAAGGCAATCGCAAAACCAAGGGTTAATTGGTTGAAGGGAAGTGCTGTCGTTTGGGGCAGTAGTGGCTTAAAGTTCGCAAGGGAAGCAAAGGCAATGGGAGTCCATACTGCCATTATTATGGGCAGTAAATTTAAAAAAGATGAGATCAAGCAGATGACTGACTTAGGCTTTTTAAACTCTAGTTATGAAAACTTAGAGGGCACTAGAGAGGGGTCTATGGGACACATGAAGGATACCATGGCAATAGCCGCTTACCATACCGTTGAGGGCAAGCCTATTATTGGATGGGTAACCAAAACAGGGGTTGAGTATTACTCTCGATCCTCAGTAAGGTCGTTACAGGCGGCACCAAGCTATTTACCTACTTATATAAATGATGTTCCGCTTACGGGACTGTTTTTAGATGTTACGCCTGCATTCTTGATTGAAGACTTTCATCCATTGCATACTTTCAACAGAGAAGCAGATAAGCAATATAAAAATAAGATTAAAGAATACATCGGGAAAGACCTTGGCTTAGTGTTGGGGGGTGAGCATGGTAAAGCTTGGAATTCTTCAATTCTTGAATATTCGGAAGGAACTATGACAGGATCTTTCTTTTGGGAAGATGGAAATAAGCCTGGGTATTTAGATCCGCCAAAGGACACAACCTATATGTCTGCCAATTTCAAAAAATATGGCTTCAATTACAGAAATAGGATTCCACTTTGGCAACTGGTATTTAACGATTGTGTTTCATCTACTTGGTATTGGGGAGATTCGAGTGATTGGTTTTATGCTGTAACGCCTACCATAAGCGATTTAAAAGATAATTTCAATATGCTTTATGGCAGTATGCCGCTAATTTGGGCTGACAAAAAGGGATATGGATGGGATAGAAACCGGAGTAGATTTGTACAAACCATACGTAACGTATCTAATTTTCAAAAGCGAGTTTCATTTTCTGAGCTGCTAAGTCACGAATTTTTGAATGAGGAGCATACCCTTCAGCACAGCAGATTTGCAGGCGGTGGGCAAGCATTCGTAAACTTTGGGGAAAAGGCAATAAAGCACACAATTGGTAAGGAAAGTATCAGTTTGGCTCCAAGAGGTTTTTATCTTACCGCTCCTGGATTTCTACAGTCTAAAACCATTGATGAGTTGGGTGTTGTAACCAAAATAGTAACAGACAGCTTAATCTCTGTTCAAACTGACCAACTTAGGAAGGTGGGACCAATCAGCACAAATGGAACGGTAACTATATTTAAGCAGGATAATGGGATTTGGAGAATCGTTGTTGAAAATACCTTGGCAACAACTGAAATAGATGTAAAGGCAATCGTGAAAAGTAAAAACCTGAAGTTTTACACACTGTCGCAAGTGGATGAGGATGGAAGCAAAGGAAAGGTGTTAAGTAAGAATTTACCAGCTAACTTGATTAAGATACCTGCAGCAACAGGTATAATGCTATTCGATATAAACATTGAATAGCATTGCTCAAATAGGCAAATTAATAAGTCTCGTTTGTTTTTAAACGCTTAATAACCTTAAAGAAGGTTAACCAAATGTCTGTTAAAAGGCAATTGCTAACCTTTTTTATTAAACCCCGTCTTATAAGGGTGAATTTCATAAGTTAATTTAGGTGCCTTGGGTCGTGTTTCCAAACACCATTATCATAATTCACACGGATCTTCTTAAATTTAAAAAGCTTCTAAGTTTTTTAAAAAAAACTAAAATTATGTGTTGTTTAAAAAAAAATCGGGTTAGTTATTTCTGTTTACTGACAGATGTATGCGTATAATAGATAGCCATCCCAGTAAATAATAACCCACCAATTAAATTTCCTAAAGTAACAATTAGCTGGTTATAGAGCCACCACTCTACAAATGTAACTTTTGCTCCAAAAAGCATTCCTGCGGGTATAACAAACATTTTGACAACTGCATGTTCAAAACCCAGTGAAAAAAATATAAAGATGGGAATTCCGCCAGCAAATATTTTGCCCAAAGTCGATTTGGAGGTCATGGCCATTACAACACCCATACATACCATCCAGTTGCATAAAAGGCCTTTTACAAAAGCAGTAAATACACCAGAGAAACCATTAGCCTTATATCCAATAGTCTTTTTCTCTGCAGCTTTTATCAGCAGCTGTTCGATTGGGCCATTTAAGTCTGAGGATGATAACCAAAATAAAAATGCATATAATAAACTTCCAACAAGGTTACCCAGAAATACCCAAAACAGGTTTTTAAGCATTGTATTAAATGAAATCTTTTTTTCAAACCAAGCCAACGGTAATAAGCAACAGCTTCCAGTTGCTAATTCTGACCCCAACAAAACCACTATTATAAAGCCTACCGGAAATAACAATGCGCCAATAACGCTCAACTTAGTTTGTGCTGTAACTAAATAAGCAAGCGTTACTGCAATGCCAAGTAATGCACCAGATAACGCCCCTCTAATTAAAAGGTCTTTAATTTTTAAACTTGATTTTTCAATAGCCAAACCCAACATATTGTTGGCTACTTCTTTGGGTGATACATAATCGATAATATTATAATTGTTTAGTTGAGGTTGCACTATAAATTTTAGCCTTAAAATTTGAGCTTAGAAAATTTAAATTTGCCTGTAGTTGTAGCTGTTTGGCCTGGTTTAAGTTCCTTGGCTACAAGGGGAGCAGAATGTATGCATCCGTGATCATGTTCCCAGTTGTTGAAGAAAAATGCGGGCTGACCATCAACAGTTGTCTCAATCTTCCAACTACTGTCTTTCGATTCCAGCCAAACGCTCTTTCCGCTTAGCATTGTGTTGGCATTTACGTTCCAATTTACAATCCACGGGCTTTCAGCTAAATTAATCCCTCCAATAACAGGATAAAACTGCATTGTTCTCCTTCCATTTCCCGCCGTTTTCTCAACGGAAGCCAGAGATATGGTTTGGTCAAATTCATTTTTTGCCCAAGTGCGTTCCATACTAATATCCTTAAACAAAGGAGCCCTGTCCATGGTAAGGCAATTAAAGGCAGCCAAATCAAATAATGGAGTTTTACTTTTATTAGTAAATTTTATTTTCCATGTCAACCAATATTCTCTAGCATGCTCGGTTAAATCTAAATCAACACTATAGCCATATTTAGAATTTTTAACCTTTCTGCTTCCATGATTTCCCTTGATTGTCCAAGGCTTCAGGTCAGCATTAAACAAACCCTTCTCTAGGTTTTTACCTGTAAATATTTCAGGTACAGTAAACAGGAAATATTGCCCGGGCAATTCTTTAAGTACGATAAAAATAGAGATGTTACTTTCGTCAGCGGGTTTGAAAGCAATTAATGGTTCAATTTTTTGCTGCGAAAATGCGCTTGTCCATAGTATAAATGTTGCAAATATGCAAAGCAGTTTTCTTGTTGATATTTTCTTATAAGCCATGTTAAATCTAATTTCCTATAAAGTTATATCTCATATAATTGTTGGCATACTGTCCTGTACAGGATGCGAACATTTTAAATTTAATTATTATTGTTAGTGATATTTTAAAAAAATGTTTATATGAGACGATACTACTCTATCCTGTTGTTAGTTGCCATGGTAAATGGGCTTAACTCAAGAGCTCAATCTAGCAATGGCTTCAAATCGGTTGTAGCGATCAGGATTTTTACTGAAGATAACAAGAAAATTACACCAGCTATGGTGTGCATTACGAACGGTAAACAGAATCAACCTGTTTTACCACCATCGGGCGAAAACATTGGAAAGCCTTCCGACAATGATGTGTTCTTTAAAGGCGTTTCTTTTGACAAGAATAAAAACTGGGTTGGGCCAATTCGCATGACTGCAGGAGTGGGTGACAATAAAGATAGGAGCGTACTTTATGGGGTACAGCCATCTATTCCCTACTGGAAAGCTCCAGTGATGTATCAGACCTCTGGTGATTTTACCATTGAGTTACCTGTGGGTACTTGGAAAATCAGCATACAGAGGGGGAACGAATATATTCCCATTGAGCAGGAATTTACAGTAAAAGCAAATGACATCAAGCTAGTTAAGTCATTTACTTTGAAACGCTGGATTGATCTGCCAGAAATAGGTTGGTATTCTGGTGATGTGCACGTCCATCATCCTACAAATAAGCCAGGATTTCGAGAGTATCTATTATCCTATGCAAAAGCCGAAGACCTTCATCTGGTTAACATACTGGAAATGGGACACCACGAGACCGGGGTAGATGCTATGGGGCATGAGCACACGGGAACTGACTTTAAGCAAGCTGGATTTGGCGAAAAATTTAGAGTAAACGATGGGAACTATTGGTTAGTTTCGGGTCAGGAGGATCCTAGGAGCAGGTTCGGACATATCATTGGATTAAATATAGATCAGATAGTAAGGGATACCACTGTTTATGATTACTATGACCTTGTTTTTAAAAACCTGAAAATGCAACCTGGAGCAGTAGTGGGCTTTGCACATTTTGCTTGGAATGTCTCTTGGAATGTTCAGAACAAGACAACTGGTTTCCCATGGTTCATTACATCCAATCAAATAGATTTCGTGGAGTTACTCCAGTTCCTGAAATTAAATACGTTAGACTATTATGAATACCTCAATCTAGGATTTCGCATTACTGCTGCAGCTGGGAGCGATTTCCCATGGGCAAGCACGATTGGCGAAGTGCGTACAATGGTTTATACCGGAAAAAAATTCACTCCAGATGCTTGGTTTCAGGGCCTTAAGGCGGGAAACACCTTTGTTACCAACGGCCCTGCATTATTCTTAACTGCAGATGGAGAAATGCCTGGTAGTGAGATTAAAAAAGCCAAGGGGTCCACTTTAAAGCTTTCGTTAAAAGGATTGTCAAATCCAAAGATTGGTACCATCAGGAGAATAGCCATCTATTCTAACGAAGGGTTAATTGCAGAGCTTAACAACAAGGAAATAAGGGACTCCATTGAGTTGAAATTTTCGCATTCAATTAAACGCAGTCAGTGGATTGCCGCCGTGGTGAATTGCGACAACGGTGCAGTGGCGCACACCAGTCCGGTTTATGTGGTTGTGGATGGCAAGCCTACCTATGATTTAAAGAGGGCGCCAGAAATAATAGCTAGGCAGGTTGCAAGTATTGAAGAGCTATTGCGTGAGGAAAAGTCAAAGAAAGTACTGGACCAGGGAATTATCGAAAGATTAGAGACTTCGATTTCGTTTTACAGGATGCTTTTACAGCAAATAAAAAAAGAAAGTGAGTCATAACGGAGCAGGATGCCACAACTTAAGGATGACTTAATTTAGATACCATATTACCAAAACCAAATATCATGAACAAAATTTACTACTTATTAAATGGGCACTTGAAGCTATTGGTTTTCATGTGTCTGTTGTCCACGATCAATGTTGCCGTTTATGCGCAGCAGAAAACGATCAGTGGGGTCGTGATAGACTCCGCTGACACCAAGCCCCTAGTTGGGGTATCCATTACCATTCAGGGAACAAAAAACGTGATACAGACTGATGGGAATGGAAAGTTTAAGTTAAATGCTGCCTCAAGCGATAACTTAGTATTTCAATATCTTGGATTCGTGACTAAGGTTATCAATGTTGGTAACCAGAGCGATTTAAGGATTGTCTTAAGTTCTGCTAGCCAGAAGTTAGGTGAGGTGGTCGTGGTTGCCTTTGGAACACAGAAAAAAGTGAGTGTCACAGGGGCCATTAATTCCATTCAAACCAAGGAAATAAAGCAAAGTCCTGCCGCAAATTTAGCTGTGACCCTTGCTGGACGATTACCCGGTTTGACATCTATACAGAAAAGTGGGGAGCCTGGAAGGGATTTAACCAATCTGTACATCAGGGGCCAGGGTACAGTTAATGCGCAGAGTCCAGTCGTGTTGGTGGATGGGATAGAACGTGACCTAACTTATATCGACCCAAATGAGGTTGAATCCGTAACGATATTGAAAGATGCATCCTCGACGGCCATATTTGGTGTGAGAGGTGCTAATGGTGTGATTTTGGTTACTACAAAAAGAGGTACGTCTGAGAAGCCTTCCATTAACTTTACAACCGAAACCGGACTTCAGGATTTCACAAGAAAACTGCAGCCAGTTAATTCATATGAATTTGCCACCTTACGAAACCTTGCCCAGCAGAATGATGGGCTAGGCCCGGCATTTTCCCCAGCAGCCTTAGAGCACTATAGAACGGGAGATGATCCAGTAAGATACCCGAATACCAATTGGCGAGAATTGTTGATGAAAGACTATTCATCGCAATCACGCTATAACCTGAACGTATCTGGGGCAAGTAAGTCCATGAAGTACTTTATCAATGCAGGTTACCTTAGTCAGGGTGGACAGTTCAATACGGAAAAAGGTCTTAACTATGACCCGAGTTTTGCATTGGATCGCTATAACTTCAGATCCAATATTGATGTACAGCTAAATAGCAGCCTTAAGGCATTCTTAAATGTTGCGGGATATTTAGAGAAACAAAATATGCCCGGTGGCGTATTGAGGACATTTGGAGATAGGAATTCGCAACTGGCTGGAGAGTCAACGGCAGATTTTATCTTCACTTTCATGAACGATATGAATAGTACTGATCCAGGGCCCTTGACCCCTGATGGTCAAGTAATCACAAATCCTATTGTACCACATCCGGCTTATGGGCAAATTAACAGGGCTGGTTATACGCAACAGACCAGAAATAACATCTTGGCTTCCTATGGGATGGAGCAAACCTTGGATTTCATAGCCAAAGGGTTGTCTGCCAAGGTAATTGTATCTTTTGATGCCAGGTCGACCAATAACCTCTTTGCCACAAAAAGTTATCAGAAATTTGTACAGGTGATAGATCCAAATACCGCCGAGGTATCTTACAGGAAGTTTAATGCCGATGAAAATACACCCTTGGATATATCAGGCTCTGCTTTTTTTACCACGCTAAGCAATATTCAGGGTTACTTGAATTATAATAGGTTGTTTGGCAAGCACGCCGTTTCAGGCTTATTGCTATATCAACAACAAAAAAATATCGTGGACTCTCAGCTTCCATTTAATCTAAGGGGCGCTGCAACCCGTTTAACGTATTCCTATGACTCAAGATACCTCTTTGAGTTTAACGCTGGTTATAATGGTTCCGAGCAATTTGTTAAGGGTAAGAGGTTTGGGTTTTTTCCAGCGTTATCAGCAGGCTGGGTGATTTCCAATGAATCATTCTTAAAGGACAACAAGGTATTAAGCTTACTTAAGCTTCGCGGATCATATGGAGAGGTAGGTAATGACAGGATTGGTGGAAGCCGCTTTTTGTACCTCGACGATATTATCGTGGCACCGGGTGGCGGTTATTCCAATAGTCTAGGTTTCGGAAATACGATCGTAACCAACAGGCTTCGAAATGAGAACCTGACATGGGAAGTCGCAAGGAAGGCGAATGTTGGCCTAGAGATTGGCCTTTTTAATGCCCTTAACTTAACGGTTGACGTATTCACGGAGAAAAGGGACAATATTTTACGAAGAAGAGGAACCATTCCAACATTAAACGGATTGCCCATTAGTGCACTGCCTCCCGTGAACATAGGCGTGGTTCAAAACCGAGGTTTTGAGGCAGAAGTTAACTATAAGAAGGTGTTTAACAAGGACTTTTCTATCCTGACAAGGGCTAATCTTTCGTTTGCCAGAAACAAGCAATTATTTGCTGATGAACCGCTGCTACCTGCAAGTTTTGCATATCGATACAGGCAAACTGGCTATAGGATCGGACAACCGTTCGGCTATATTGTAGATAGGTATTTCACAAGCGTACAAGATATTGCAAATTCTCCGGTTCAAAGTGTTGGCGGGCACGAGTCCCGTCCAGGGGATTTAAAGTTCAAGGATCTTAATAATGATGGGGTAATAGATGATAAGGATCATGGGCCGATTGGCTACTCGAACGTGCCGGAATATCAGTTTGGAGGTGCAATTAGCATAAATTACAAGAACTTTGATTTGAGTGCCCTTGTTCAAGGGGTGAGCAACATATATAATCTCTATGCAGGGGCTGGAACCTTTGAAGGTACAAACTACTATAGCCAGCATTTGGAAAGCTGGACAGCCGAAAGGTTCGCAAGCGGAGCTCCCATCAATTATCCAAGATTGACTACCCAAACGTCTCCTAACCAAAATTACAACTCTTTCTTTGTTATTGATGCCAGTTATGTGCGATTGAAGAATGTCGAGTTAGGCTACACCCTACCGACAAAATGGGCAGGCAAGGTGGGTGCAAAAAACATAAGGTTATATTTTAACGGATTAAACCTATACACCTGGGATAAATTGCCAACCAAGAACTTTGACCCTGAGCTAACTTTATCTGGACGTGGGCAGTTCACTTATCCGATCACAAGGGTATATAATCTAGGCGTTAATGTTACATTTTAAATTTAGTCAATTATGAAAAAGATATTGCTTTTAACTTTCGCCGCCTTATTGATGGTGGTGAGTTGTAAAAAGGATCCATTGGATCAGACACCAGATGGAAAAATAACCCTTGAAGAGGTTTTTACCGACAAGGACAGAACAGAGGCATACCTAAGCACCGCATATAGCCGCATTCCAGATTATTTTTGGAAGTATAGTTTCTTCGCCTTTCTTGCTGGGGTTACTGATGAAGCCAAGGACTCAGACGTGGGTAACAATGCAGGTAACATTGCCTCGTTTTGGAACACGGGTTCATTAAGTTTATCTACCAACCCACTGGAAGCCTATGGTGGTCAAGGTAAGGGAATCAGCAGGTATGTTACCTACTGGTCAGGCATAAGGGACTGTAACGTTTTCTTAGCTAACATCCCAAAGGCAGCTGTAGCTAACGAGGATTATAGAAAGAGATTTACGGCCGAGGCTAAGGTCCTTCGATCATTTTATTACCTGGAACTAATCAAGCAGTTTGGTGGAATGCCGATTGTTGACAAGCCTTTTGAGGTTACCTTTGATTATACGTCGTTGAAAAGACCTACTTTCCAGGAATGTGTTAACTTCATTGTAAAAAATTGTGATGAGGCCATTGCAGAGCCTCAGTTTCCACTTAGGATAACTTTAGAGACAGAACGTGGGAGGTTCACAAAGGCCGTTGCGTATGCAATCAAGTCTCAGGCACTGCTTTACAATGCAAGTCCATTATGGAACCCAACAAATGATATGGCGAAGTGGACCGCCTCTGCGAATGCTTCAAAGGAGGCAATTGCTGCTTTAGCTGCTACTGGCCAATTTGCCCTTAATGCTAATTATGGAAATTATTTCTTGAATCAGTCAGATCTTAGCCCATCCCCAGGTGATAAAGAGACTATTTTTGAAATTAATGAACCATCTAACGGCACCTTTTCAGTAATTAACAGTATTCCAAGTAAGCCAGGGATGTTCAAGGCCGGCTCTTGCCCGTCGCAAGAATTGGTGGATGCCTATGATATGCAAATTAACCCAATAGCGGGCGGTATTGCAGGTGAGCCAGCTATTCTTGGCTATTCAGATGCAGACCATTTACAACCAATCATCAATAACTCTGGCCCTGGGCCAGCTTCTGGTTACGCAAGGGCAAGGCCATACGTAGGACGAGACCCAAGGTTTTATGCTACAGTTTGGTTCAACGGCGCACAATACGATAATATTAATGGTGCAATCCATACCATTGAAACCTTCCAAGGAGGAGCAGATCAATTGATTAAAAATCCACCTAACAGGGCTAATACCCATACTGGATACTATTTGAGAAAATTTATAGATCCTAGGATTCAGTCTAACCAGCCGCATAACTCAAGGTGGAAAAAATATCGCCTAGCGGAAATTTACCTGAACCTGGCAGAAGCGGAGAATGAGGTAAATGGTCCAACGGCCGCCGCGTATGCTGCGGTTAACGTGGTGAGAAATCGTGCACAGATGCCTAATCTTCCTGCCGGATTGGATAAGGATCAGTTCAGGATAAGAGTACGCAGGGAGCGAAGAGTGGAATTTGCAATGGAAGAGCACCGTTTCTGGGACGTGAGACGCTGGAAAATATTGGATCAGACAGATAAGGTCGTTACGGGAATGGAAATAATCAAAGATCCAGTGACTGGAGTATTTACCTACAATCGTTTTGTAACAGAGCGCCGTAATGCGTGGACGGATAAGTACTTGATTTTCCCAATTCCACTTGGTGAGGCTTCTATCATTCCCGATTTTGATTTACATCAAAATCCAGGGTGGTAAGTAATGAAAGTAGCTGAATCGGTTTATTCACGTTAAGTTAAACATCGCATGAAAACAAGCTATTTCGCTTTCAAACTTGTGGTATTGATAGTTGCCCTTACTTTTTCAGCCGAAAAAGTAAGGGCTGCCATTCCAGCTGATTTTTGGCCGCAATCTGGACAAACTACGCAATGGACCACAAATGCCAATAATGAACTATGCTTTGATGGTAGTCAGCCAGGTTTTGGCCTGGCTACTGTTGCGACAACGTTTGGTGGCCTGGTGTCAAATGATTATACAGGATTAACATTGAAGTTTGATGCTATAATCTCGTCGGGTGGAGAAAACACCACGGTTGTGCTAAGTTCAAATGGAACATGGGGTTCAAAGGGCATTGTTATCGAATTAAGTAAGTGGCAGGTACAATGTGCCACTAATTATGTCTATCCTGCTACGATTCTAAGCTCTAACGCATCCTATTATCAGAATACTGTAATTAAGCCTGGGCTTTATAATTCTTTCATTATTCAGGTGAGTGCAACTGGGCTAGTCACGATCGCAGTTAACGGATATGTGTGTCCAACAACATATGCTGCTTCGTTAACTGTACTTCAGGCTACCACGCCGGTTCCTCGTTTCGCTTATTTTAGCACTGGCTTTACTGGTTTCAAAGTTAAAAATTTAAAAGCTGAAAAGTCATCAATAGCCAAGCAATATTTTAAGACCTATGCGCCACTGGCGGGCACTTACTATATCGATGCAATTAACGGAAGTGATATAGCCAGTGGCACGTCCGAGACTGAAGCATGGCGTACTTTCGATAATGTGAACAAAACTGTTCAAAATGCCGGTACCAAGGTTCTCCTTAAAAAGGGATGTACGTGGAATCAACGTTTAGAAATTAGAGGTGCGGGAACAATAGCTAACTGGATTGAGGTAGGTAGCTATGGGACAAGTGTGAACAAACCAAAAATTTCGCTGACCAATAACGTAAATGATATCGGTTTGCTGATTTGCGACCTGGATAAGACCTCAGGAACTACCAGGTCGCAATCCATCAGCTACATTAAGGTCCAGAACCTCGAAATAGCCAATACTCGGCTTGGAATATATTATCGAAGCGTGACCGGAACAACCAACACCGGGTTCTTCGTTAATAACGTTACTTTTACCAATATCAATTGCGATCCGGTCATGAGTGCAATCAATTCTGCTCCCAATAAGGATGCAGAGATCGGTGTACAACTTGCAAACATCAAGGGGAATCTCGAGACTGTTACTGGTAGTTCTGATGGTGGGGTACGTGAATACATTTTTCCTGCGGGCATATTTGTGGGAGGACAGACCTTAGGTGGACAGACCATATCTGGAAGTCACACAACCGTACTTACCGAATTTGAGGTTTCCAACTGCCAGTTCAATGAAGCCATAGCTGGAGTGATGTCTGTGTTTTACTGGCCAGTTATCAATACCGATGGGGCGAACATCTGGCAACAACTGGTTAACAAGGTCAAGCTTACCAATTTAAGCTCAACGGGAATAGTTAATGGTGTTATTGGTTTCGATTGCGTAAATGGTGGTGCGGTCGCGGATGCCAATGGCGTGATGCAGCCTGATGCCAATGGTTGGGGGGCATTTAAGAATGTCAACGTGACGATGGGCTCTGCCGTTTCGGGCAGGACCTGGCCAAACGGGACAACCGGGGTCATCCTTTCAAACAGTAAGAACATCGTTGTGGATAGCTGTGAATTTTCAGAGCTCCTAAACCAAAATAACCCTGATGGTTGTGGCTTTGACTTTGAGACAAATAATGATAATGTGACCATACAGAACACCAAGTTCTTGAACAATGATGGACATTCCATTCTTTTAATGAATGGTGGAGCCTTTGGTGGAAATTCGAACGTCATCATCCAGAAGAACCTCTTTGCAAAGAACGTCAAAAACAGTACCTCTACCACCGAGTTCCTTTTCTCGCTGGACTCTGACGGGCACTCTAACGTTAAGGTGAGGAACAATCAGGTGTTCATGCGAAAGAAAAACAAGAATAATGTCAACATCACGTTTTTACCAACCAGGGCCTATATCACGTCCACGAGCAATGACTTGTATTACTTGGACGATACCTATGCGAACCTCACGGTTAGTTTTCTGGGTCTGCCATATACCTACAAGGCACTGACCAGTTCGGTAGCTGCACCCCAGGTTTCCAGCCTGCTGTTGAAAAATGGTGACTTGGTTACCACTAACAGGACCATTCCAGTAAAGAATGACTACTCGTTGGCTCATGGCACACCGGCTAGCTATATGGTGAGCGAAAGTTCAAGCTTCACTGGTGCTGTATGGGCCACCTATTCTCCTAACTTTAATTATCTGTTATCCGCGGGTAATGGGGGAAAGATCGTCTATTTCAAGATCAGGAATGTGGCTGGGACCTCTCCGGTATATTCATCGGCAATTACCTTAAATGAATCCGGTTCTGGGTTAATGGCGATGTCAAGTCCAGTTAAGCTTGAGACTGCACAGACCTTGAATGGAAATCTGCTGAAGTGGGAGGGGTCGAAAGATAACAATGGCAATTTTATTGTTCAAAGGTCTTCTGACGGCATTTACTTTAAGGAAATAGGTAGAATTAGGTTAAATGGCGAAGCTATGAAATACCAATATCTTGATCCGACCCCAGTGGTTGGCCATAATTATTACAGGCTAACACTGGATAACTCCAGTGGCCAACCTAAATTATTGGATCAAAAGGATGTACAGATTGAATTGCCCGTGGTGATTTATCCCAATCCTGTGCTAAACCAACGTTTCAATATTAATTTCAATAAGATATTCGACCGTGACATCGTAGTTTCTGTGCTTGACTTTACTGGAAGGGAATTACAGCGAACCGTGATCCCACATCGAAAAGAGGCCTTTATCCATGAAGTAGAACTTAGTGGAAAAATAAGGCCCGGCCTATACGTGATCAGCTTCAGTTCCAACGAGTTCAAGCACTTGACTAGGTTACTGGTCAAGTAATCAGCTAAAGCCTTTAAATCTCAACTTTAACAATTTAAAAACAATACAAAATGAAATTCCTCAAAAAAATAACCATCATATTACTGTTCTTAGGTATTCAGTACGCTACTTACGGGCAGAAACCCAGGCAACGAATGCACCTTAATACAACCGATGATGCAAGGGTAGCGATAGCGCTGACGATAGATGAACTGCCCGGTGAAATTTTTACCTTCACCATACCCGAGGTTTTTACCTTACAGGGATTTGAAGGTGGTCCAGGCGGGCTGGGCAATTTTAATGGACAATTGTGGAAATTCAATAACGACGGCGCCAGCGCTTCTCTTTCTGATAAAAATTACAATTACACCATTAACCTCAGTTTGGTTGAAAGCAAGAACAAATACAGCTTAAAATGGAAACTGTTATTTAAGAACAACTCCGATCATGCATTGTCTGACTTGGCGGCATTTAATTGCGTTAGCATGAAGCTTGCGCCCTTGTTCAAGGACGACAACTTGGACAGGACCTGGGTAACTGATGAGAAAGGTAAGGAAAAACTGATCAGGAACGTGGCAAAGACACAGGGAGAAGGCAGAAGAACGATGCAATTCTATTCTGCAATTGGTGGAATAAAGGACTTGTCCAAATCGCAATGGATCCAGCAATGGGATGTGAATTCCAAGGAGATGCTGACCGGGAAAAAGATCTACATCAAGTCAAAAGACTCGAAGTGGGTACTGAGCAATGAGGTTGATGGGCAGGTAGCCTATTTCTTCAATAACTTTGAAAAGACACATGGCTGCGTCCATGCCTCACCATTGATTGCAGCGGTTCTTGCTCCTGGAAAAACTGCTGTGGCAAGTGGAAGTATAAATATTATTAAACAACAAAATTAAATACGAGAACAGATGATTAGAGTCAGATATTTGCTATGCCTGCTGGGGTTATTGTTTTTTGTCCACGAGGTTTCTGGACAGGTTATCCCTCCCCAAAGCGCTATCGGTATGGAAACTGCTGATGCTCAAGGCAGAGTTGCAATAGCGCTCACCCTAGATGAAATGCCAGGCCAAAAGTTTGTGCTAGAAATACCAGAGTTATTTACCTCTACGAGTGGCAAGGGCGAACACTTCAATTACAGCAAACAAGTTTGGAATTACCGTCCCGATGGCGCCGATATGAAGCTCAGCGATGAAAAATATACATATGAAATCCATCTTGATAAGGTGATGTCAAAAAATGCGGTTGGATTGAAATGGAAGATTACATTTACCAATAACAGTGAAGAAACCCTAAAGGACCTAATTTCATTTAACTGCTGGACAATGAACTCCGCACCGCTATTTAAGGATGTGGAGATGAAAAGAACCTATGTGCTTGATAGCGCAAGCAATAAGATTACACTGGCCTCTGTTCGCAAGACTCAGGGTTCGGGAAGAAGGAACATGCAATATTATCCGGTTCCCAAGAGCAAAGTGGATCTTTCCGATAGTCCCTGGATTAGGAATTGGAACGTAATCTCTACTCAGGGTCTTGCCGGGAAGTGCATCTCGATTGTTTCAACAGACTCCAAATGGCTTTTCGAAAACAAGGTAGATGGCAATGTTGCCTTTTTCTTCAATAATTTCGAGGATGACCATGGTTGTGTCCATGCCTCCCCTCTTCTTGCCAAAAAACTCCTACCAGGTAAGACAGCAAGTGCAAGCGGGATATTTAAGTTTACGAGGATAAAACAAAATTAATTGCGATGAACTCAGCCATATCAAAAGAACAAATCAATTTCTACCAGGATAATGGATATGTTGTTATAGAAGACTTTTTAAGTGCTGACGAACTGGAAAGATGGCGTAGTGCCCTAACAGTCGCCGTAAAGGAAAGAAATGGTCAAAAGATGCCCGGACAAGCTACTAAAATAGGTGAAGACGATGGGATAAATAAAGACGTTGAATACTTTAACAGCGTGTTTGACCAGTTGTTGAACCTATGGCAAACCAATGATCAAATCAAGGAGCTTATGCTCGATAAGTCTATTGGCAAGATGGCAGCTGATTTGGCAGGTATGGATGGTATCAGGATTTGGCATGATCAAGCATTGATCAAAAGGCCTTGGGCTAATCCCACCGCTTGGCATCTGGATACTCCGTTTTGGTCGTTTTCGGATAGAAATGCCATCTCGATTTGGGTAGCGCTTGATGACGCAACGCTAGAAAACGGTTGTCTGTTCTTCATCCCAGGCTCTCATCTGACCACAGGTTTTCGCAACGTAGAACTCGGTAGGAATATGGCCGGGATATTTGAGGTGTACCCTGAATTTAAAAAATCTCGATCTGTGGCTGCACCCATGAAAGCTGGCAGTTGCTCATTTCACAATGGGCTCACGATCCATGGGGCGCACGCGAATATGACACCGGGTTTTAGGCGAGCAATGACTTGTGCCTATATGCCAGACGGGAATGTTTTTAATGGGGTGAGGAATATACTTCCAGAAAGTTACCTTAACACTACTATGGTTGGAGATGTGTTGAACAGTGAAGAACAGAATCCCTTGATTTATTCCAAATAGTTTGATCACTAACGGTGTATTTTATCAGTTTTTTAATTATCGAAGCATGAAGTATCAGATTATCGTTAACAAGGCCTCCAGCATTGCGAAATACGTGCAAATCGCAGAGGTTATCAAGAAGGACATAGAGTCGGGAAGATTGGAGAATGGCTCGAAATTACCCTCCATCAATGAATTCAGTAAAAGCCATATCGTGGCGAGGGATACCGTCGAAAAAGCTTACAATAGCTTAAAACGTACAGGCTATATCAAAGGTGTTCCTGGCAAGGGTAATTTTGTGGACAAGGTGTATCAGTCCCAGAAAACATTGAAAATCTTGATTATCCTTAACAAACTAAGTTCGTTCAAAAAGGAGGTTTATGAAGCATTCCTGGAGACTATGGGAAGTAGGGCAAAGGTTGACATGCAAATCCATCATTATAACGTGGCCTTCTTTAAGGATATTATTCATGAAACCGAGGGGGAATACCATTATTACGTCGTCATGCCCCATTTCTCAGCGGATACTTCAGATCAAAGTTATCTTGAGGTGTTGAATTCTATTCAAAATGCTGGGCTAATAGTGCTGGATAAAAAGGTGCAATTGGCAAATGAGGTCATCAACGTATATCAGGACTTTGAAAGGGATATCTTTGAAGCGCTTAGCGTTGAAAGGGAAATTCTGCAGAAGTACAGTGGCATTACCTTGATCTTCAATAAATTGACAAATCATCCGAAAGAGATCATTGAAGGGGTAAGGTCGTTTTGTGAGATGCAGGAGAAGAACTTCGACGTTATTGAAGATGCTAACAAGGTAATCCCGAAAAAAGGTACCGCCTACATTACATTAACAGATGATGAACTTGCCATGGTGCTTAAAAAGATCAAGGAAACCAAGCATAGATTGGGAAGGGATATCGGTATACTTTCGTTTAACGAAACGGTGTTGAAGGAATTACTGGGAATCACGGTGGTTAGTACTGATTTTTCTGCAATGGGCCGGATAGCTGCAGAAATGATCTTGGGGAAAAGTGTTCAAAGCATTAGGAACGAATTTCGTTTTATCAAGAGAAATTCCTTGTAGTGTACGGGAATAGTGGCTGATTCTTTTAAAGCGAGATTAATTTATGTATTTAAAAGGCCTTCGGCGCTTCGTAGATCGGCTAGACGACTACGACTATCTAAGTTATTTGATGTTGGTCGTTAGGATTACCTTACCAAGCAAGCCTTATTGGTAAATTGGAGGTTATTCCAAAAGGGCCGCATCTTATTATGTATTAGTTGAAGTTTTGGAAGTAAACAGAGCCATTTACAGTGTCTCTTTAACCAAATTGTCAGCCTATATTGTTGGCAATTTCTTATTGGTAAATTATCTGAAATCCCACAGATTGAATGTTTTTGGGCGGAAAAAATTTGAGAACTCGATAATTATTTTTAACTTTATCTTATAAGTAATTGCAACTAATTACAAGTTTAGAAATAAGTGAGTCATTCGGTGAGTTTTCGAATATTACTATTTGTAAGACATTGATTTAAAGCTGTTTAGTAACTATAAGGTATTCCCCTGCGGGCTACGAAGCCTTCAACGAAAGTTGGAGGCTTTTTTTATTAATATTTGCCTTGATATAAAAGTAGTGGATAAGTATCAACTTTACTATAAATGGGATTAGGTTCGCGGGTATAATCAAGCTTTAATTCTCAGATAAACTAATTTTGTTTCTAATCAGTCCATTAAAATGAGCGACTCTTTCGGCATATCTCCTAACTCCTAGATTTTCAAGGTTTTCTTGCATTTCCTTTTTTAAATGCAGCTGTCCGCGTCTAATAAATAAACCTGTTACTTCACAAGACCTTCTTCGGTAACAAATTTTCTTATGATTTAGATAGTAACCATTTTGTTTTATTATTTCGAGTATTTCAGGAATGTATTCTTTAAAATTCTTACTAGAGGAAAAAGCTAAGTCGTCTAAGTAAGCAGTAAATGTAATTTGCTTATTTTCACAATATGACGTTATATTTTGAGCTGTTGTCGAAAATACAAGGTTCGCCAATGTTGCGGAAGTTGGCGCACCTTGAGGCAAGTGCCCATCAAAAGTCGTAAGTCTGGTAAGCAATCGTGCTTCACTGCTGGAAAACCCTATCGATAGTAATGTTTGATGGACCTGAGCGTTTGTAATATTGGAAAAGTAATTTTTAAGGTCTACTGTTAAAAAGTAGGAGCTATTGATATGAACCACTGCATTCATAATATTGTTTTTTCCCTTTATACTTCCAAACATCACATCCGGCAATGGGATTTTTTGAAGTAGAATATTTATTTCACGCTGTATCAATTTTAATTTTATATATGGTTCTTGAGTATAACGATACCTTAAAGTCCCATCGTTATTCTGTTGTGGTTTACCCCATTTTTTTTTCGCTCTTATTGTACTTTTATATAGCCCATATGATTTTCTTGTTAGGCGTTTAAGCAAGTTGTCTTCAACTGTCAAATTTAAAATGTTGCGAATCATAATTTTCTAAAATGAAACCGGGTCTAGAGCTTAGGAATAATTAAAGACGCTAACTTAAGAGTACGTTTAGCGAACCTTTTTATGATTTGCATTTGTTGCATCTTAAGCTTAAAGATTAGTATCTCAATTAACCATCGCTCGGTTCTTGATAAATTTTTGCAGTTCTTCACCAGAAGCTTTTTAAGATGCTTCCGTACCACTTTCTTTTTTTTCATATTTATGGGATTTAGATTCCAGAGAATTTCTGGCCGCAAGAATATTTATCACCATGGCAAATCAAGAAAACGACCCGGTTATAAGTCATTATTTTAGGTGCCTTGCCGCAAGGCACCTTTCTGCTACGTGTTTAAAACACTTTAAAATGGATTTTTAGAAAGAGGTTTAAAGAACGTTCTAAGATAAAAATTGTCCGTAAAACCTCAAAACCAATTGAAATAAAAACTTTAGAGATTTTTGAAAGGTATCATCGCTAATATGATTTTTTACATGATTTACGTATTTTGAGAGCTCAAATCATCCAAGTATTAGCAAAATGAACACTGAATCTTCTAGAAGATTATTCTTAAAACAAGCCTTATTGGCATCGGCGGCAATTGCTGCACCTAATTTATTAATGGCAAATGGTAAATGGATTGGCCCTGCAGATAAGGTAAACATCGCCTTTATAGGTATCGGTAACAGAGGGGCAGAAATTGCGCTAGAGCTGTATAAAACGGGTTTGGCTAATGTAGTTGCCTTATGTGATGTAGATATGGGAGCGCCACAAACACTGCAAATCTTAAAGCAGTTTCCTGATGTACCACGTTTTCAGGATTTCAGACAGAT